>NZ_LVIA01000004.1:0-88831 GCF_001596805.1 Halomonas sp. KX33721
CTTCAGCAACGAAGCTGATGCCCGCAAGGTGCTGGAGGTACTGGCCAAGCGCTTTGCGCGCTTCGGCCTTACCCTGCACCCGACCAAGACTCGGCTGGTACGGTTTCGGCCACATCGCGAGCTACGGGCCGAGACCTTCGACTTCCTGGGCTTTACCTATTACTGGGGGAAGTCCCTGCGTGGACGCTGGATCATCAAGCAGAAAACGGCCAAGGACCGGTTCAAGCGAGGCCTGAAGCGAATTTCGCTGTGGTGCCGAGCCAACCGCCACCTGCCCCTGCGTGATCAGCACCGCCAACTCTGTCGAAAGGTTATGGGGCACTATGCGTACTACGGGATAACCCACAACATCGAGTCTCTGCAACGCTTCCAATACAGGGTTCAGACAACCTGGATCAAGTGGCTCAGGAGGCGATCACAGAGAGGATGGTTCCCGTGGGAGAAGGCAAGGCAACTGTTGCTGACACTCCCGTTACCGCGAGCGAGAATCGTGCACCGAGCGTCCTTCGTGTGAACCTGACGGTTGAGGAGCCGAGTGCGTCAATCGCGCACGCTCGGATCTGTGGGGGGCCGGAACGAGCAATCGTCCGGTCTACCCGACCAATAACTCTGCGCTTTGGTAACGCCAGGGTTGTTGTCGGTGAAGCGGTCATCATCAGCGGCGATGGTGATAGAAACACCATCCGGTAAGCGCTGGCGCAATCGACGCGCTACGGTTTCCAGATTATCCGCATTGCGAGCGACCACGACAGGCGCTCCAGCAGCTTCATACAGCGCGGCGGCAGTTGCCCATCCCTCTGCTATCAATACACGCTCAGCGCCAGCGAGGCAGCCTATTAGGCTAGCTGCGCCCTTAACACGACCGCCTGCTAGTGGTCGCTTCTCTCCATCTGGAAAAATGCGTTCAAGGTTGACCAATTCGCCATCTGCGTACAAGGGTACCAGTAGCATGCTGCCGTGCTGGCGCAAGCCATGCGGGGCTAGGCGTTTCTTTGTCAGGTAGGGGTGTGACGGATCGGCAGCTCCAGCCATTGCCCACCAGTGGCGAGCCTGTTCGGCTGTCTTGGCCTGTTGAGCACGTCGCTCGGCATCACGCTGTTCTCTGGCGCGCTGTGCAGCCTGTCGGGCCTCAGCAGCGGCGGCAGGATCATGTTCTCCGGTTATGCTAACGCTATGCTGCTCGCCGGTATGCCAAAAACCAAAAACAGCAACTTCCAGCGATGGGCAAACATACCAGCCATTTCGGTTGCCCTTGGGCTTGTCGATACTGTCGAAGCGGTGAATGTTTCCATCAGCATGAATCACCAGCCCATTAACTCCATAGGCGGCTAAGGCATCATTCAGTGCTTGCTCTATGGTGCTATAATGATAAGGCGCGACAGCAGTAGAAAACGACGAGACGGCCCGGCCCCCCAGCCGGGCTTTCTGTTGAGTGTTCATGACATCGCCTCCCCGCGTTGCGCTTCCCATGCTTCAAGGTCAGATAAGCGCCAGCGAGTAGCGCGCGGGCCAATCTTCACGGGTGAGGGTATGACGCCTTCAGCCAGCCAACGCCACCACGTTGAACGGGCAACGCCGTAGCGCTGGCAGGCTTCGGTATCTTTAAGAAAGGTTGCTTGGGTAGTCATGGTTTGCCCCCGGTATCAATTAGACGCTTATGAGACTAAGGGCATGTAAGGCTTGGCGCGTGGGGAACAATAGGGGGGTAGTTTTTTAACCTCGCTAAAACTTTAGCTTCAAGGGTTGATCGTGAAAATAAAAAGGGCCTTTAGTTCTACTTTCGATAACGTGTGGGCCTATATTTCGCCATATTGTTTTTACAGCACTAGGGCTAAGCGCTGCATGTCGCGCAACTAGGTGAAAGGCTGACTTGGTTGCTTGTGTCTCGTCATTTTGGCTCAACTGTATGCCCGCACATTTAAGCATGTAGACCGCGTTAGCTATACGTAAATCACGGGCCAAATTCTTATGCTTTGGGCGCCCGCCGCTCGGCTTAGGCCATTGGTCACGCATTACAGCAGCGGTAAATCTAAGTAGTGGCGATGGTATAGGTTCTTCTTGCTCAGCAAGGCCAGCAACTAGCATTCGAGAGGCTTCCCATGCGGCTGGGTCTTCTTTTGCCGCTTGGACGACTTTGTCAGGTTCTTTTCCTGTCGGGCGAGTAGTTATTCTGTCTTTATCGTCACGGGTGGTTTCAGTGCCAGCCAGCCAGCAATAAACCAAAGCAGCTATTTTTTCACCCTTTTCACTCTGCCAGCCCTCTAAGTATTGAGGAATTTTTGCAATTGCAGCTTCTTGCTCAGGTGTCATTACGCTACACCTCCCCGAAGTGATACCACGTTCGAGCCGGGGTCACTTGCCACCCTGCTGGCGACGGTTTCCCCCCAGCGTTGCCAAACATCTACTTGGGACTTCCAGCGGGCGGCGCGGTTATAGGTGCCCATCAGCTTAGGCGGTGCATGGGCTAGCATCATTTCCACCAGCAGCGGGTCAGCCATTAGTATTTCTGTGGCCTGGGTGGCAAACGACCGGCGCAAGTCGTGGGTTGTGAAGTGCTCCAGGTGATAGAGCGGGGCAGTTTCGTCGTGCTCCTTTCTAGCGCGGCCCTGTAAGCGGGCAACGGCAGTGCTCAGGCTATCCGGGTGTAGGGCCTTGCCGGTGCCTTGAGTAGACGTGAAAACGAACTCCCCGGCGGCTAGTTGGTGCTGTTCTGCCAGTAGTTTGCGTGCCAGCGGGCAAAGGTGAACTTGGTGCTGTCGCCGGGACTTGGTGCGCTCAGCCGGAATTGTCCATGTATCCTTTTTGACTTCATCCCAGCGCATGAAAGCCACCTCGCCACGGCGGACGCCGGTTAGGATTAGAAGCTTCAGCGCATTGGCTACCGGAACGCTCAGCACGGCGGTAGTGGCTTTGCCTTCACTATCCGCGCGGGCGTCGTCTATGGCTTGCCATAGCTGGCGCAATTCAGGCAGGGGTAAGTGACGTTGACGCGGGGCAGACGCAGACGCAGCAATATCGGCAGGTGTCAGGCCATCGGTGGGGTTAACGTCGATTTGTTCCCGTTTCTGGCAGTAGCGTAGCAGTTGACGCAGTAGGTTCAGGCTATGGCGGGCTTCTACTTTGGCATTTTTAGATGCCTGTTCTAGCACATCGATAAGTAAACGCCGGGATACATCACGCACATAAAAATCAGCCAGCCGGGGTGCAAGGTGACGCCGCCAACGGCCATGCTGTTGGCCTACCGTCTTGGCGGTAGGTGGCTGCTTGTTGCGGCCCGGTTGCTGTTGGTAATGCTCTATCCAGCGGTTGAAAGCATCCTGCATTGTCCACGCGGCTAGATTGGTGGCCTTTTCAGACGCGCGTTGCTTTCGCGGGTCTAAGCCTTGCTCTACGACCTTCACCGCTTCCCGGTGGGCTTGGCGAGCCTCGGTTAATTTCATGGCCGGATAAGTGCCTAGTTGTAGCTCGCATTGTTTCCCGTTAATGCGGTAACGATAAAGCCACGCCTTGGCTTCACGGTCGCTACGGGCTTCCAGTGCCAACCCACCAACACCACGATTAGTAACGCCTTCTCTTACCTTGGCCTTGCCCTCAGCGGGCTTGAAGGCAATGACCTGTTTTTCAGTGCTTAGCATTATGTCTCCTGTATGGGGAATTTCCGCCCCCACAGGCGCCCCCACAGAAACTGCAGTATAGCGCGGGAAAGTATAAGACACAAAAGGATGCTATTTGTTATTAACTTATTGATTTTATGTATTTTGGCGGTTTGTTAAAGGGATGCTAAATAATGCAAAAAACAGGCTTAAATCCCGCTCCTAAGCGGCAGGTCGCAGGTTCGACTCCTGCCAGGGACGCCAAACGCCTCCATGTCTTCTTCATTTCTAACCACTAGCGCGGCGCGCCTAGTGTTTGCACCCAGTAGTGCGTAAATCGCGAGTCACTATCTTCTGCATGCGCCATGCCCATATCGGTAAAGGCATCGTTCATGAGGTTGTGGCAGTGGCCTGGGCTTTCGATCCAGCTTTTGATGGCTGCGTCGGCGGAGGAGGCGGGCGCATGCGTTATCCAGAGCGTTGTCATCCACGCGATCGAACAAAGCGCCCAGGCAGCCGGGCGCTTCATGAACGGCTTATCCACTGAACTTCTCGTTTTCGTCCAAGTTGGGTGTCGCGTCTTTTTTGAGATTGGCTTTGGCGATTTCGTACAGTTGGAACGTTTTGCTCTCTTTGGCTTGCCAGTGCTCACCCATTTCTACTTTTTGCCTGCCACCAATTTCTCCATATCCAGCAGATCGTTGATGAGCGTGGCAAGCCGCTGCACGTTGCGCTGGGCGGCAGCTGCGGCGTATTGCGTCAGCCTGGGCGGCGAGCGCCTCACCCGCGAAATCACTTTGGGAACGGGGCGTTACTGTCGACTGCCGGATGGCCGGGTCGAAAACGAGTGGCATTTATATCGAACATAGCGATTGGATAATGATTAACGCCACCAACGAATAGGCGTTTGAAACGCATCAAACGTGCTATCAACGCAATTTTGAGTGTATAAGGTTAGCGTTAATAAAAAATAGGGTGAGCTGGTGGGTCACGCCAGCTAGGGGATCGGATGGGTACGCTCAACGTCTTGTTGCGCTTTTTATGCGTAGGAATAATGGCTGGCTTGCTGTTGCTGTCCGGTTCTTTGGCCTACGCTAGCGCGCCTGCACCGCTGACCGATTGGGAGTATCGCTGGGGAGATGCTCCTTTAGAAGATGACGCGCCTTGGAGCCCCATCGATTTTCCTTCTAACCCACCGGAGCGCAACGGCCAGAAGTCTGTTTGGTTTAAAACGGTCTTGCCAGAGGGGGAGTGGCGTGACCCGGTGTTGCACATTACCAGCATTAACTTGGTGGGGCAGATCTACCTCGATGGCACGCTGATTTATCAGCATGGCGATATGGAGGCACCTCGTTTCATCGGTTGGCCGTGGCATTTGGTTCCGCTACCGGAGAATTCGGCGGGCAAGACGCTGGCGCTGCGTATCCACTCCGATTACACCAGCATCGGGCTGTGGGGCGATGTAGAGATCACCGATCGTATCGATGCGCTGAAGGGGATGCTCCACGCTTCGGTACAGGACCTTGCGGTGAGTGCCTTCAGCCTGCTACTGGCGATGTTGGCAGCGATTTTTGCTATGATTGGGCCTGAGCGTCGGGGCTTTTTCGCCATCGCGCTGTTTGCGTTTTCGTCAGGGTTGATGCTGTTGGCAGAGACCCCCGTTCGGCAGCTGTTGGCAGACGCGCCGCTTACCTGGGACATTTTAAGAGCCGCCAGCTACTTTACACTGCCCATTGCCATAGGCTTGTTGCTGAGCCACTGGTTGGAGGGTGTACCAAAGCGCTGGATGAGACGTTTATGGCAGCTCCATTTGGCGTACCTCGTGGTTTCGATTGGTCTGGTCGCACTTGGCGTGGTGAACTTGGCACTGACGTTCCCCATATTCGATGTGCTGCTGTTGCTCACGCTCCCCCTCATGCTTCTGCTGGCGCTGCTGCGGGTGCGTCGTTTGAATTTGGAGCAGCGGCTGTTCGTCACTAGTTTCCTGCTGTTTGCGCCACTTCTGTTGCTGGACATGTTGGTGGCGCACGAGCTGATACCTCGGCGCGACGTGCCACTGAGCTATGGGGCGTTGGGCTTCTCTTTGGCTATCGTGGGGATTTCGCTGTGGCACTACCGTCATTCGCAGCGTCAACTTGCTGTGGCCAACCAGACGCTAGAAGCACAGGTGATGGCGCGGACGGCAGAGCTAGATACCTTGGTCGAGCAGTTCAAGGGGCTCTCGCTTCAGGATGCCCTGACCGGTCTCAATAACCGTCGCCATTTCGACGCCTTGCTACATCAGGAAATGGCGCTCGCGCAGCGTAAGGGAAGCCTGCTTTCGCTGCTGATGATCGATATCGATCATTTCAAGAAAGTGAACGATAACTTTGGCCACGACGCTGGCGATGCCGTTCTGATCGAGGTCGCGGCGCTGTTAAAGAAGCATTTTCGCGGTACGGACGTGGTGTGCCGGTTGGGGGGCGAGGAGTTCGTCGCACTCCTACCGGGCACCGGAACGGCCGAGGCCCAGACGCGTGCCGAGAAACTGCTGAAGGCACAGCGTAACCAAGCGTTGAGTCACCTTCATCAGCCGCTTGGACGCATTACGCTCTCTTGCGGAATCGCCACGTATCCGGCTCACACCATGGACCCTAAAAGGCTACTGCGCTTAGCCGACACAGCGTTGTACAAAGCTAAGAATAACGGCCGCGACCGTTGTGAAGTATGGGAAGGAGCCGTGTCGTCCAGCGAGCAGTAGCTAGCGGCCATGATGCTCAGTATATACGTAATGGTGAGCGTAAAGAGAAAAAGCCGTTGGCAGCTGCCAGCGGTGGTGCAAGCCGCCAAAGTGCTGCCCTCCAAACAGTCGTCTGCGGGTGAGTGGGAGCAGTTCTAGTCCTAGCTGTGACCATCGCGCTTGGACTGCTCAACCATGCTGCCTGGGGTGCGATTTTCCTGACGATAACGGGTAAACTAGCGCCCCTTTAAACTGTGGTGGCTAGAGGCATGCACCCGACCTACGAATTAACCGACGCTGGCGACCGCTACTTTGATGGCTTGGCTGATAAGTTCTCTCGCTCGCTCTACCAAGCACCCCGGGGCGAGCTGCGCCTCGCGATGCTGGATTATCTTCTGCCGCAAATGCTGCACTTACAGGCTCAGCCGGTGCTGGATGTCGGCGGTGGGTTGGGGCAGCTCTCCGGTTGGTTCGCGGCACGCGGTCACACTGTCAGCATGGCAGAGCCTTCCCACGATATGCTGGCCCACGCTAAGGCGTGGCACGCTGAGCAAGAGGCCGCTGCGGTGTGGCCTCTGGGGCAGCTTCGCTATGTGGAAGCTCCTCTACAGGCGCTGACGAGCCAAGCCCCCGGCCCCTGGCCGCTGATCACCTGCCACGCGGTATTGGAGTGGTTGGGCCATCCTGAGCAAGCGCTGCAAACCCTGGCAACGCTGCTGGCGCCTGGTGGTCAACTCAGCCTGATGGTGTTTAACCGCGACGCGCTGCGCTTTTCTAATGTGGTGAAGGGCAACTATCAAAAAGCCTTGAGTGACCAGTTAGAAGGCAAGGGCAAGCGCCAGCGCTTAACGCCGATCTCCCCAGTTACCCATGATGAAATTTGCCAGTGGGTGGGCCAGAACGGCTTACATATCGAGAGCGTTGCGGGCATCCGTATTTTTCAGGATTACGTGCGCCAGGCCCCAGAGAAGGCAAGCGATCAAGCAGCACTGCTAGCGCTTGAAAAGCAGTACTGCCAGCAAGACCCTCATTGGCGCTTAGGCCGCTATTTACTTTATACCGTTACCAAACCTGAGGCTGATGTATGAGTGCACAACTGCCCGCCTGCCAACTGCTTGAACGTTACTATGGGCAGGCCGCCCGGTTATGGCCTGTCGCGCCCCCGGAAGATGCATGGCTGTTAACCCACTCCACCGCGATGGTGAGCGACAATGTCGCTCTGCGGCAGCAGTGGCAGGCCAGCGGACGCCTAGCCGTTAGCCCTTTCGAGCCGTTCGACTACTTACCCGAGGGGCAGGTGGTACTGTTCTGGCCCAAAGCCCACCAGCTAGGCAAGTGGTGGCTTGAGTGGCTTTGCCACGTGCTGCCTGACAATACGCCGCTCGATATCGTCGGTGAGCACCAAGGGGGCATCAAACGTGTTCCCAAGATGCTAGACGAGCTGGGCATGAGCTGTGACAAGCTCGATAACGCCCGCCGCTGCTCGCTGTTTGCCACCCGAACGGTGAAAAGGGAAGCGCCCGATAGTGCCTGGCAAACCTTTGATGCCCTGGATATGCGCTTAGTGAGCCATCCTGGCGTGTTTGGCCATGGCAAAGTCGACGAAGGAACGCAGTTGCTGCTGCAAGCCCTAGAAGAAGCACTACCGAAAAAAACGCTGAAAGTGCTGGATATGGGCTGCGGCGACGGCATTATCAGCGCCTGGCTTGCGAAACGCGGCCATGCGGTCACGGCTGTCGATGTCAGCGCCTTTGCCGCCGAAGCTTGCCGCCGTACCCTTCACGACAATGCGCTGGATGGCACGGTGCTGGAGAGCGATGTTTACTCAGCGCTGGAGGGTGAGCGATTTGATGTCATCGTCAGTAACCCGCCGTTTCACCAGGAGCGTGATATTAGCTATGGCCCTAGCACGCGGTTAATCGACGAGGCGCCGGAGCATCTCAATGCAAAAGGACAGCTCATTCTGGTGGCCAATGCGTTCCTGCCTTACCCTGAGCGGCTGCAGCGTGCCTTGGGTGGCTTTGAGACGCTATCCGATAACCGCCGTTTTCGGGTGTATCGCGCTACTAAATAGCTGTTACGGATGGCCATAGCGAATGGCCGTCACGGTATAGAACGTTTCGCCGTTGGGGGTGAGCACCGTGACGTCGTCATCGACCTCTTTGCCCAACAGCGCCTTCGCCAGGGGGGCGTCGATACTGATCCAGCGCTTTTGGGTATCGAGCTCATCGTGGCCGACGATACGAATATCCAGCGTTTCTCCCTCTTCATCCTCCAAGCTTACGTACGCGCCAAAAAAGATTTTATCTGTGTTAGCGGGCAGACGATCCACTACCTGTAGCTCATCAAGCCGTTTGGTTAAATAGCGGATGCGGGCAATGACCCGGTTTAGCTCCTTTTTGTTATAGGTGTAATCCGCGTTTTCACTGCGGTCTCCAAGGGCTGCGGCTTCGCCCACTTTCGCTGATAGCTCAGGGCGTTTTACCCGCGAAAGGTGATCCAAAATGCCGCGTAGACGGGCGGCACCTTCTGCAGTAATCAAATGGCTTTTCGGTTCTTGGCGAGGATCTTTGGCCGGATCCCGCCAGCGGGTCATATTGCGACCTTTCATAAGCCAATCTTCTCCTTAAGTGCCTTGTAGGGCTTTCCTACCAGGGCATCAAGCTTACGCTACGGGAATGTTTTATAACAAAGTCGCGATTCTCTGGCGAATCATTCAAACGTTCGTTACATTGTCTAAGTAAGCCGGTACTTGGCTTACAGAGCCTTATGAATACAGCCGTTACAACAACAAACCTGGAGTGACTATGCGCGCTATTCCATTATCTCGCTTATTAATCGCCGCAGCCCTGGGCAGCACGCTGGCCCTGGCGCCTCTCAATGCCTCAGCATTTGAAGGGGAAGTTTTCTCGCTGAAAAACCGCTGGGAGCATACAGTAACGGAAATGCCTGCCAACCAGAGGGAAGATACGCTAAAAGCGCTCGCCAGCGAAGCCGAACAGCTAGCAAGCCAGCATCCTAATGAAGCCGAGGTGCTGATTTGGCAGGGCATTGTGCTGGCCTCTTACGCCCGCGAGCGCGGCGGTTTGGGAGCTTTGGGTACGGCGGGTGACGCTCGTGATGTGCTGGAGCGTGCCATTGAGATTGACCCCACCGGTGGCAACGGCTCGGCCTATGTCACGCTGGGCGCATTATATGACCGTGCCCCAGGTCGCCCGCTGGGATTTGGTAACAGCGATACTGCCGAGCGCATGTTCCAGCGCGCGCTTGAGCTTCGCCCCGACGGCATCGACGTGAACTACTACTACGCGGCGTTTTTAAAAGAAGAGGGCAACACTCAGACGGCACGGGAGCATGCCCAGCGCGCGGTGAACGGCACGGCCCGAGAGAATCGCCAAGTGTCAGATGAAGCACTACGACGGGATGCCGAGGCTCTACTCAGCCAGCTCTAACGTAGCCAGTATCCTTTCGATGACGATGACACGCGGTTAATCACCGCATTGGTATTCCCGGTGGGCAGCATTGATAATAGTTCGATTGTTATCATCGGGAGTGCCGTATGGGCCCTACGCTTGGTCGTGATGATGTCGAACTCATCCAACGCGACACCCTTTATCAAGGTTTTTTTCGCCTAGAAGCACTGGAGTTGCGCCACCGGCTGTTTGAAGGCGGCTGGAGCGCTACTATGCGCCGAGAAGTGCATAACCGTTTCGATGCAGTGGGTGTGCTACTGTACGACCCGCCCCGTGATGCCCTGGTACTCATCGAACAGTTTCGCGCTGGGGCAATTGACGACCCGACCTCTCCCTGGAAATTAGAACTCGTGGCAGGCTTGGCAGATAAGGATGAATCCCTGGAAGACGTAGCCCGTCGCGAAGCCATGGAAGAAGCGGGTTGCCAAGTGGGGCAATTAACCAAGTTGCATACCTACTACCCAAGCCCGGGTGCCTGCAACGAACGTGTGACGCTCTTTTGCGGGTTGGTGGATACTCACGGCTTAGGCGGTGTGTATGGGGTCGAAGATGAGCACGAAGATATCCGCGTGCACATTGTAACGTTTACCACCGCTTGGGAACTCCTAGAGCAGGGAAGACTCGACAACGCCATGTCTTTGATTGGGCTGCATTGGCTGGCGGGGCAGCGGGCATCGCTGCGTGCCGCGTCTCAACGCGCCGCCCTCTCGAATATTGACGCCAAGCGAATCTAGTAAGGAGTCATCATGGCAAGAGCCGCCTACGTCACCGATTTAAAAACCCTGCAGGGCGAATGTAGCGCTAACTATCTGCGCCTGCTGCGCCTAGTAGGGGATATGGAGAGCGGTCAGCGCCGTGATATCGCACTACACAGCGACCATCAGCACTTTGGTGATCTGCATTTAGCGATACTGCAGGAAGCCCCCTATACCACCCTGGTGGAAGTGACCCAGAGCGGGCCGCTGGACGCAGTGATCGAAGGCCCGCGCATGCGCGTACATCTCTACCATGATGTGCGTATGGCGGAAGTGGTCGACTTTCAACGCGAGCGCCATTTTAGCGGCCGCTATCGCTACCCCAATGCCCGCATGCACCAGCCGGATGAAAAGCTGCAGCTCAACTGCTTCCTGGGTGAGTGGTTGGCCCACGGGCTGGCCCACGGCCATGCTGTGGACATGCCCGAATTGCGTTGATGGAATGTCGTTAATGGAGCTACTGTCATGAGGCTGATTCAAATCACCGATTCCCATCTTTATGCCGATAAGCAGGCACGCTCCCGGGCGGGAATTCCCTGGCAGCAGTTTCAACGTGTGCTGGAGGCTGTGATTACTGAACGACCCGATGTCGTCGTGTTCACGGGTGATATCAGTCAGGATGAAACCGCCGCTTCCTACGCCCTTGCTTGCGAGGCGCTTTCGGCGCTGCCATGCCCGTGGTTCTGGATTGCTGGCAACCATGACCAGCCAGAGCTGATGGCCGCCGAACATCCGCTGTTAGAGGAAGTGGACTTGGAGCAATGGCGCTTACTGCTGCTCAACACCCAGGTAGTGGGCAAACCCCACGGCGAGCTGGGGAGTGTTGCCTTAAGCGCTTTGGCAGAACGGCTTGAGCAAGACGACCGGCCAACCCTTATTGCCATGCACCACCCGCCTGTGGAGGTAGGTGCTGCCTGGATGGATGCCATTGGCTTGCAAGACCGCGACGCTTTTTGGCAGTTACTCAGTGCCTATCCGCAGGTGAAAATGATCCTGTTTGGCCATGCTCACCAAGCCTACGCCCAGCATCATCAAGCAGCTGGCACCGATATTGGTGTCTACGGTTGCCCCGCCATGGCTGACCAGTTTTTGCCGGGAGCGGAGCAGTTTGCCATCGATGAAGCCTCACGCCCTGGCTATCGCGTGGTCGATTTCAACGCTCACGAGTGGCAGACCTGGATTGAGCGTGTGGTTGTCTAAAGAGCCTGTTAGGCGTTATAGATATAAAAAGATAGTTATTAATTCTTTTGGGTTATTATTGGCATAGCGTTACCCTACCCACAAAAGCAAGCACCGTTTTGTGAGGGAGTAGGTAATGAACCAGTTTTCTGCGCCGTCGGCGGCGACGCAAGAGGTGCCCATCGCACCGGATGCCGCCCGACTGACCCACCTGAAGCAGCTCGAAGCTGAATCGATCCATATCATCCGGGAAGTAGCGGCAGAGTTTCGCAATCCGGTGATGATGTACTCCATCGGTAAAGACTCCTCGGTGATGCTGCACCTAGCGCGTAAAGCCTTTTACCCTGGCACGCCGCCGTTTCCGTTGATGCACGTGGACACCACCTGGAAATTCCGCGAAATGATCGCTTTCCGCAACCGTATGGCGGAAGAGGCGGGCATGGAGCTGATTGTGCACACCAACGAAGAGGGGCGGGCAGCTAACATCAACCCCTTTGATCACGGTAGCGCGAAGTACACTGACATTATGAAAACCCAGGCGCTCAAGCAGGCGCTGGATAAGTATGGGTTTGATGCTGCCTTCGGCGGTGCGCGTCGTGACGAAGAAGCCTCCCGTGCCAAAGAGCGCGTCTACTCCTTCCGCGACAAGTACCACCGTTGGGATCCCAAAAATCAGCGCCCTGAGCTTTGGAACGTCTATAACGCCAAGGTCAATAAAGGCGAATCGATTCGCGTCTTCCCGCTTTCCAACTGGACCGAGCTGGATATCTGGCAGTACATCTACCTTGAGTCGATTCCGATTGTGCCGCTGTACTACTCCGCCAAGCGCCCGGTGGTTGAGCGCGACGGTATGCAGATCATGGTGGACGATGACCGCCTTCCATTGGCCCCAGGCGAGGTGCCGGAGGAGAAGTGGGTGCGTTTTAGAACCCTTGGCTGCTACCCGCTCACCGGCGCGGTGGAATCCACGGCAGCAACGCTACCGGAAATTATCCAAGAGATGCTGTTGACCAAAACCAGCGAGCGCAGCGGCCGTGCCATCGACCACGATCAGGCCGGCTCCATGGAGAAGAAAAAGCGTGAGGGGTACTTCTAATGGCGCACCAGTCAACGTTAATTGCCGATAACATCGAGCAATACCTGCACGAGCACGAAAACAAAGACCTGCTGCGCTTTATTACCTGCGGCAGCGTCGACGATGGTAAATCTACGCTCATCGGGCGGCTGCTTCACGACTCCAAAATGATCTTTGAAGATCAGTTGGCAGCGATTACCAAGGCATCTAAAACCAGCGGCACCACTGGGGATGCGGTGGATCTTGCTTTGCTAGTGGACGGCCTACAGTCCGAGCGCGAGCAGGGCATTACCATTGATGTGGCTTACCGTTTCTTCTCGACGGAGAAGCGCAAGTTCATCATTGCCGACACCCCTGGGCACGAGCAGTACACCCGTAACATGGCGACCGGTGCCTCCACCGCAAGCTTGGCGATTATTCTGATCGACGCGCGCTACGGCGTGCAGACCCAGACACGCCGCCACAGCTTCATTGCCGACCTACTGGGCATTCAGCACTTGGTGATTGCGGTCAACAAGATGGATTTGGTGGGCTTCTCAGAAGCGCGCTTTAACGAGATTGTCGAGGAGTACCGGGCGTTCGCTAAGAACCTGCAAGCCCCGGATATCCGCTTCGTGCCGATATCAGCACTCAACGGCGACAACGTAGTCAACCCCAGCGAGCAAACGCCCTGGTACTTTGACGATAGTCAGCGCTACGAAGGCAAAACGCTGATTGAGCTGCTGGAAAGCGTCGAAGTCAGTCGCGATCAGAACCTCACCGATCTGCGTTTGCCGGTTCAGTATGTCAACCGCCCCAACCTGGACTTCCGCGGCTATTGCGGCACCCTGGCGGCCGGTGTCCTGCGCCCAGGGCAAGCGGTGAAGGTCCTGCCTTCCGGTAAAACATCCCGCGTGGCACGCGTGGTCACCTTTGATGGTGATTTAGACGCCGCCTACCCAGGGCAGGCGATTACCGTGACTCTGGAAGATGAAATTGATATCTCTCGTGGTGACTGGATTGTAAGCGCGGATGCTGACATCCCGATCTCGAACGTGTTCAGCGCCGACATCGTGTGGATGCACGAAGACGCTCTCACGCCCGGCAAGCTCTACGACATCAAGCTCGCCACCCGCGACTTAGCGGGGCAGGTGAGTGCCATTGAGTACCAGATCGACGTTAATACGCTGGAAAAGCACGCTACCGATTCACTGGGGCTGAACGCCATCGCCCGCTGCGAGGTGGAGTTAACGGCGTCCATTCCGGTAGACGACTACCGTACTAGCCCGGGTACCGGCAGTTTTATCGTGATTGACCGTTTGACCAACGTGACGGTAGGTGCCGGTATGATTCGCGGCGTGGCTAACGCCCGTGAACAGGCCGCTACCACCGATTGGGCCGCCTTTGAGCGTGACCTGAACGCGCTGGTACGCAAGCACTTCCCCCATTGGGAAGCAAAGGATGTTCGCGAATTGCTGAGCCGCTGAGCTGACGCCGCGTTATCTAAATCATAATCCTAAAATTATAGCCATAAAACAAAGGCCTGCTGCACTTGGTGCAGCAGGCCTTGTTGCGTTTGCCTCAGTGGCGGTGTATGCCAATACCGCCAAAGGCTCTTCTGCAAAAGACTACTTGGCGTTAGGGAAAAACAGCTGTTGGCCGCCTACCTCGAAGTCAGCAATCGCCTGCTGACCCTCCTCAGATACGAGCCACTGGTGCCACTGAGCGGCTAAATCATGCTTTAAGTGCGGGTGGCGTTCTTCCGAGAGCAGCAGGCTGCCGTACTGGTTAAACAGCGCTTCGTCACCTTCGAACAGCAGCGTGAGGTTTTGCGGATTATCGAACGCGACCCAGGTGGCGCGGTCGGTAAAGGTGTAGGCGTCCATACCCGCAGCGGTGTTTAGGGTCGGGCCCATGCCACTGCCCAGCTCGCGGTACCACTCGCCTTGGGGTGTCACGCCCGCATCTTCCCACAAGCGCAGTTCGGCGCGGTTCGTGCCGCTGTCATCGCCTCGTGAGGCAAACGGTGACTCGCTCTCGGCGATACGCGCAAAGGCGTCTGCCACGCTCTCGCTGTCGCTAATGCCTGCTGGGTCGTCGCTGGGGCCTACGATCACGAAGTCGTTATACATGACGTCTAAACGCTCCGTGGCGTAACCGTCCGCCACGAACTGCTCCTCGCCTGCCGTATCGTGTACCAGTAGGCTGTCAGCATCACCACGGCGGCCGATCTCAAATGCTTGCCCGGTGCCGACGGCCACCACGCGCACGTCGATGCCGGTGGCCTCGGTGAACGTGGGGATAATGGCATCGAACAGCCCTGAGTTCTCGGTGGACGTCGTGGAGGCGAGGGTAATGAAGTCGTCATCCGCGAGTGGCGAAGCACTCCAGGCCAAGGCGGTCGTGCATACGCTGGCGGTGATAAGCGTGGTCGTTGTCTTCACGGTCTGCTCCTTTGGGTGTTGTTCAACGCTGATTGGGGGTCACCAAACCAGTTCGCCCCGGATAAACGCCCTGGCCTGCGAGGAGGTCGGGGTGTCGAAAAATCGCTCGGCGCTGGTGTGCTCCAGCACCTGGCCGCCGTACATAAACAGCACATCGTCGGCGAGCCGCTTCGCCTGATGCAGGTCGTGGGTCGTCATGACGATGCGCGTGCCGCTTTGGTGAAACTCGTTCACGGCATCTTCCACCGCCTTAATGGCGGCGGGGTCAAGGGCGGAGGTGGGTTCATCCAAAAACAGCACGGAAGGGGTTAACAGCCAAGCGCGGGCCAGGGTGAGCCGCTGCTGCTCGCCGCCAGACAGCACCCGCGCGGGGCGCTTGGCCAGAGCTGCTAAGCCGAACTTCTCCAGTGCCTGCCAGGCGAGTGCTTTACGCTCCCGGCGAGGCACGCGTTTGACGGCCAGGGCGTAGATCAGATTATCGATCACCGAGCGACGCAGCAGCACCGGTCGCTGAAACACCATGGCCTGCACGGGAGGTACGCCTTCCCAGCTAACGTGGCCGCTGCTAGGGCGGAGTAGACCGTGAGCCAAACGCATGAACAGACTTTTACCCGCCCCGTTAGGCCCCATGATCAACGTGCGCTGACAGCCAGACAGCGTGAGGGTGGTGGGCACCAACAAGGCGTGTCCACGATGGGTAAAGCTCGCCTGCTGAAAGTGCAGGGCTGGCACATCGGCCTGTGAGGTGAAAGAGGAGGTAGTGAGCGGTGCATTCATCCTAACCGCCTCTTGGCCGCTTCACTGACCGCATGGGCCAGCGCATTGATGAGGGTGACCAGCGTCAGCAGTACGATGCCCAACCCGAGCGCCAGGGGAAGATCCCCCTTGCTGGTCTCCAGCACGATGCTGGTGGTCATCACCCGAGTCACGCCGTCGATATTGCCACCGACGATCATCACCGCGCCCACTTCGGCGCTGGCCCGGCCAAAGCCCGCTAGAATCACCGTCAGCAGGCCAAAGCGCGCATCCCACAGTAGGGTGGGCATCATGCGTAGCTGGGTCAGCCCCAGCGAGCGTAGCTGCTCGGCGTACTCATGCTGCAGGGCTTCCACCTGCTGGCGCGTCAGCGCAGCGATAATCGGAAATACCAGGATGACTTGAGCAATCACCATGGCGCTGGGCGTGAACAGCAGCCCAAACGAGCCTAATGGTCCTGCCCGGGAGAGCAGCAAATAGACACATAGCCCTGCCACGACCGGCGGTAGCCCCATCAGTGCATTGAGTACGACGATCAGTCCGTTACGCCCAGGAAAACGCCATAGGGCGAGCGCCGCTCCCACTGGCAGCGCCAAGGCGCTGGCGATTAGCACGGCGACCAGCGACACCTGTAAAGAGAGCACCACGATGTCGATCAAATCTGAGTCCATGCCCAGAATCAGCGCGAGCGCCGTATAAAAAGGGTTATCACTTGCTGACATAAGTACCTGATGTAGAAGCGTTGGGTCGCGCACATGCCAGTGCGATGGCCACGGAAGAAACGGGTGAGCAAAGTGTATTCAGTAGGCTGCATAGTGTACGTTTACTTGATGTTATGCATTGGCTACTGAAATATATGCAGCCATACGCAGCTAAATGCAGGGTGAGCGATGCCAAACGACTATTTGACTACCGCTGAGGTGGCGGATTATCTGCGTTTGAAAGAGCGCAAGGTGTACGACCTGGTGCGTCAGGGCCATATCCCCTGCAGCCGTGCGACGGGAAAGCTGCTGTTTCCTCGACAGCATATTGATATGTGGGTGCTTAGCCACTTGGAAGGCGACCAGGCGCAGCGGCAGCCGCCTCCGCCGGTATTGGCGGGCAGCCAAGACCCGCTGCTGGAGTGGGCTGTGCGAGAGAGCGGGAGTGACTTGGCCTCGTTGTGTCAAGGCAGTGGCGACGGCGTGCGCCGCTTGCTGAAAGGCAGGGCGATGCTAGCGGGGATCCATCTGCTCGACGCGGCTTCTGAGCGCTATAACGAACCTGCTGCGTTGGGCCTAGGCGGAGTGCGCGATCTGATCGTGCTGCACTGGGCCACGCGCCGCCAGGGGCTGCTCTTGGCGCTGGGGAATCCATTGGACATTCGGTCGGTAGGCGACATTGCCAAGCGCAAAGCCATGCTTGCCCACCGCCAGCCAGGCGCAGGGGCCGCGCAGCTCTTGAACTGCATGCTGCAGCAGGCGGGCATTGTGCCCGAAGCGCTGAGATGGGCGGCACATCCTGCGCTCAGCGAGGACGATTTAGCGCTGACCATTGCCCAAGGTGAAGCCGATGTTGGGCTGGGGATGGAGTCTGCCGCGCAACGCCAGCAGCTGGACTTTATCCCGCTGGTGGAGGAGTCGTTTGATCTGGTGATGCATCGTCGCAGCTACTTTGAGCCTGCCGTCCAAGCCTTGTTTGAATTTGCCAGAGAGCCCCGGTTTGCCCAGCGTGCGAGTACGCTAAGAGGGTATGATGTGAGCCAGCTAGGCCGCGTGTTGTACAACGCTTAAGCGCGTAGCGACTAGTCTGATTCGGCCTCTACGCTTGACGATTGTATAAGATGCGCCACACTGGAGAGGTGTTGTAGACGTAACCTCATCACGAAAAGATCATCACGAAAAGGAGAGCACGATGAATCAAGCACTGAATGGTAAACGTGTTGCTATTTTAGCCACCGACGGTTTTGAAGAGTCCGAGCTGAGCGTGCCTCGCGCGGCGCTCCAAAAAGAGGGTGTTGAAGTGCATATTGTCTCGCCGGAAGGCAAGGGCATTCGCGCTTGGGCAGAAACCGACTGGGGCGATACCTACGAGGCCGACAAGGCACTGGCAGACGTTAGCGAGTCCGACTACCACGCCCTGGTACTCCCCGGCGGCCTGTTCAACCCTGACGAGCTGCGCCTGAACGAAGACGCCCTGAGCTTTGTAAAAGCGTTCTTCCAAGCGGGCAAGCCCGTCGCCGCCATTTGCCACGCGCCGTGGATTTTGATTAACGCTGGCGTGGTCGAAGGGCGCAAGATGACCTCCGTGCCGAGTGTCGCCCAAGATCTGCGAAATGCGGGTGTGAACTGGGTGGATGAGCCGGTAGTAGTCGATAGCGGCCTCGTGACCAGCCGCACACCCAAAGACCTGGACGCCTTTAATTCCAAACTGCTGGAAGAGCTGCAGGAAGGGCGCCACTCAGGCCAGCACGCTTAATGGCGTGGTATCACCAGTGGGCAAGCTTTGCCAAAAGGCTTGCCCACGTTGTTGCAAAACCGATGAAGCGGGACAGTGGCCGCAGCGGGATGATGGTGCATCCCTACCGCGGTTACGGTTCCCAGCGGGAAATCTTTGTGATGGGCCGGGTGTTCCGCCAAGCGGCACTCGGCCGTGCCATTCCTAGACGCGGTATGCTGCGCGATACCGCCGACGTCGCGCGGCGAGTGTTCCGGCGTGGCCTCGCCAATGCCAAAGTCGATATTCGGGTGGGGGGCAATGAGCTCTGTTTAACCACCGACCGAGACGGCTACTTTGATGCCCACCTGCCGATTAGTACGCCTTTGCCGGTCGATGTTTCCTGGCATCG
This sequence comes from Halomonas sp. KX33721, assembly GCF_001596805.1. Lineage (NCBI taxonomy): Bacteria > Pseudomonadati > Pseudomonadota > Gammaproteobacteria > Oceanospirillales > Halomonadaceae > Halomonas > Halomonas sp. KX33721. The sequence continues at coordinate 18,801 of NZ_LVIA01000004.1, forward strand.
CGCCGATATTTTGGTCCATGCCGAGGGGCACCCACCGATCCGTACCAGCGTAGAAGTGTACGTACCGCCTCCTGAGGCGGACCTGTTGGTGATCAGCGATATCGACGATACGGTGATGTTCACCGGCGTGGCGGAAAAGTTTAAAATGCTTTACCGACTGTTTGTGCGCAAGCCCCACCGACGGACGGCGTTTCCCGGTGTAGCATCGCTCTATCAGGCGCTTTACCGTGGGCAGACCGAAAAGGCCGAGCGGCCGATTCTTTATGTTTCTCGTGGCCCGTGGGCGATTTATGAAATGTTGGAAGCTTTCTTCCAAATCAACCGGATTCCAGTGGGTCCTATTCTGTTTTTACGGGAGTGGGGGATCTCATGGCGTAAGCCGTGGCCCCGCCGAGCGGAGGATCATAAGCGTGACCTGATCGACCGCATGCTGGCGCTGTATGACGACATGCCCTGCATTTTGATTGGCGATAGCGGCCAGCACGACCCGGAAGTCTACACGGAGGTCGTTAAAGCTTATCCGGATCGGATCAAAGCGATTTATATTCGCCGCGTCGACAGCGACCCCCAGCGGGAAGCCGCCATTCAGCGTCTGCGCGATGAGTTAGCCCATACCGATTGTGAGCTGGTCTTGGCCGTAGATAGCATTTTGATGGCAGAGCATGCCCACGCCAAAGGCGATATCTCCGCCCGCGGGCTGCAAGCGGTTCAGCGCGACGTCGAAGCCCATCGTAACGAGCCTGACTAAGCTGTGTTCCCCCGCCATTCGTGGTAAAAATGAGCGTTGATGTCTCTCTTACTTGGCGGGTTCCGGTGTTGTGATGCTCATCCTCTTAATTGTGCTGGCGTTGGCTATTTTTGTGCTGCCCAACCTATGGGCAAAATGGGTATTAAGGCGCCATACCCGAGGGCGTGATGATTACCCAGGTACCGGTGCGGAATTGGCCAAACATCTGCTGCGCCGTATGGGTGTGGAGGGCGTACGGGTAGAGCGCACCGAACAGGGCGACCATTACGACCCTGAGGCACGCTGTGTACGCTTAACGCCCGATCACTACGATGGCCGTTCGCTTACGGCGGTAACCGTTGCCGCCCATGAGGTGGGCCATGCTATTCAGCACCATGAAGGTTATGCGCCGCTGCTGGCCCGCAGCCGTTTGGTGCAAGTGGCGCAAAAAGCGGAAAAGCTAGGCGCTATTTTGATGATGGCCGCGCCGTTTCTGTTCCTGCTGACGCGGCTACCCGGTGGGCTTGCGATGATAGTCGTCATGGCGGTGATTAGCTTCGGCACCGCCGCGCTGGTGCATCTGGTCACGCTGCCGGTGGAGTTCGATGCCAGTTTCAATCGTGCGTTACCGTTGTTGAAAGAGTACGTGCCGCCTGCCGATATGGCCGGTGCCCGCCACGTACTCACCGCCTGCGCCTTTACCTATGTGGCCGCGTCGCTAGCCAGCGTGATGAACCTGGGTCGCTGGCTGGTGATTTTAAGGCGCTGATTTAAAAGTGCTGATTTAAAAGTACTGGTTTAAAAATGGTGGGCGGCCATCACTCACTACTCCGGCTTGTTCGCCAGAATCACCGCACGGCGTGGGGCGGGGTAGCCTTCAATGGTGCGGCTGCGGTCATTCGGGTCGAGGAAGTCCGCCAGCGACTGGTAGGTCATCCACTCGGTGGAGCGCTGCTCATCGAGCGTCGTCATCGCTTCATCTACCACCCGTACATTGGTGAAGCCGCAGCGCTCCAGCCAGTGGCACAGTGCTTTGGAGGAAGGCAGAAAGTAGACGTTGGGCATGGCGGCGTAGCGCTCGCCGGGTACGAATACGGTCTGCTCATCGCCTTCTACCACCAGCGTTTCCAGCACCAGCTCACCGCCGGGGGCCAGCGCGCCTTTTAGCTGTTGCAGGTGCTCAAGGGGCGAAGGGCGGTGGTACAGCACGCCCATGGAGAACACCGTGTCGAAGAAGCCCAGGTTTTCCGGTATGTCCTCGATACCCACCGGCAGAAACTGTGTACGTCCTTCATCGGCGTTGCCGACAAAGTGGCGCACCGCCTGAAACTGCCAGTAAAAGCGTGGGGAAGGGTCAATCACCAACACGAAAGCCGCGCCTGCACCCGCCATACGCCAGGCGTGGTAGCCGCTGCCGCCGCCCACGTCCAGCACTTTGCGGTACTTCAACGGCGCGAGATGCGGCGCGACGCGTTGCCATTTCCAGTCAGAGCGCCACTCGGTATTGATCTCGATACCACCCAGGTTGAATGGCCCTTTGCGCCACGGGGCCAGCTTGCGCAGCAGATTGAAGCACTGGCGCTGCTGGCTGTCGGTGAGGTCTATTTCCACCGTCAGCGTGTCGCTGTTTAGATCCACACGGCGCTCTTCCGGCAATGGCGGCAGCTTGGCCACGGCTTTTTCCCAGGCAGAGAGATCGCCGTGGCGCTGGCGGTCCAGCCCGCTGGAGAGCTGCTCGGGGAGCTTGGCAAGCCAGGGCGTGAGCGAGGCATCTTGAGTGGCCTGATCTAAAAAACGCTTGATACAGCACGCGATGATCGTCGGGGAGTAGCGCCACCTTAACCCTCCTTAAAGGCGATCAGCGAGGTGAAGTTCAGGTACTGGAACCAGGTCATGGAGCGGGGAAAACCCGCCAGCGACAAGCGCTCGTGCAGCGCATCGAGCGTATCGGGAATCAGCACGTTCTCAAGCGCGGTGCGCTTTTGGCTGATCTCCATATCGCTGTAGCCATTGGCACGCTTGAAGTCGTGGTAGCGCTCGACCCGCCAAGCGTTGTCGCGCTCGTCGGCATCGACGGTTTTTTCCGAAAGAATCAGCACGCCGCCGGGCTCAAGCGTGTTGTAAAGCCGCGTGAGTAGCGCATCACGATCGGCCGGTGGCAAAAACTGCAGCGTGAAGTTGAGAATAATCATCCCCGAAGGCGCATACTCGTAGGTACGAATATCGGCTTCTTCCACCTGCATGGAGTGCTCGGGGCACTCATCGAGAAAGGTCTGCTTGGCTCGGGCGGCCATGGCCGGGGAAAGGTCGATACCGGTATAGCGGAACGCATCGGCGGGCAGCGCGCCTGCCAGGGCGAGTCCGGATGCGCCCAGCGAGCAGCCCAGATCATAAACATGGGCACCGTGGCGCAGGTGGCGTTTGGCAATCAGGCTCAGCATGCCCAGAATTTGGCCGTAGCCGGGCACCGAGCGGCGGATCATGTCGGGGAAGCACGCGACGACCTGCTCGTCAAAGGAGAACCTAGCCACCTTGTCTAGGGGTGTTGAAAAGATAGCGTCGCGGTAAGATGCATCACTCATGGGCAAGCCAGGATGGTTAATGAGGCTGCGTAGTTTACGCGCCCTTGTTAACGCAGAACAGGCCTGATCAACACAGATTCCTGCCTCACGGAACGACGCCACAGGAGAAGGCACATGGCTTCAGCAACAGCAACTCCCGATACGCTACCCGCTTGGCAAACGCTCTCACAGCACGCCCAGGCGCTTAAGCATGTCCACTTGAAAAACCTGTTTGGGGATGACCCTGGCCGTTGGCAGCACTTTACTCGTCAGGTGGCGGGGCTCACTCTCGATCTTTCCAAGCAGCGTTGGGACGACGATACGCTGGAGCACCTGCTGGCGCTGGCTCAAGAGGCGGGCGTGCCAGGGGCCATCGAGGCGCTGCTGAGCGGTAAGCGGGTGAACGTCAGTGAGAACCGCCCAGCGCTGCATACCGCCTTGCGCCTACCTGCGGATGCGAGCCTGGAAGTGGAAGGCGAAGATATCGTCGGGGCCGTGCATGACAGCTTGGCGCAAATGGAGCGCCTAGTTCAGCGGCTACATGCGGGCCAGTGGCGTGGGGCCACCGGCAAGCCTATTCGTCACGTGGTGAATTTAGGCGTGGGCGGCTCGGATTTAGGGCCGCTGATGGTGACCCATGCCCTCGCGGACTATCGCCCCAGCGATATTCACCCGGTGGAGGTGCATTTTGCCTCCACGATGGATGGCTCCCAATTGGCGGACTACCTCAGCCGGTTCAATCCTGAAACCACGCTGTTTGTGCTGTCGTCCAAGTCGTTCACCACCATTGATACGCTCTCCAACGCCAACACGGCCCGCGACTGGCTAATCGGGCGGCTTACACAGCACGCCGACCTGCCAGAAGTCAGCCCCCATGCCAAACCGATCAGCGCAGAGCTGATTGTGCGCCAGCACTTTATTGGTGTATCCGCCAGCCCTGACAAGATGAGCGAGTGGGGGATTGCCCCGGACCACCAGCTGATGTTTTGGGAGTGGGTCGGCGGGCGCTACTCGCTGTGGGGCACCATTGGGCTGCCGATTGCGCTGGTCATTGGCATGGAGAACTTCCGCGAACTGTTGGCGGGCGCCCATGCTATGGATAGCCACTTCCGCGATGCGCCACTGGAGGACAATCTGCCGGTGTTACTGGGCTTGGCAGGCATCTGGAACGTGAACTTTCTGGATATTCGCGCCCACTCAATTCTGCCCTACGACGGGCGGCTTGAGTACTTTGCCGCTTACCTCGAACAGCTCGAAATGGAGTCCAATGGCAAGTCCGTGACCCGCCAGGGCCAAGCGGTGAACTACTCCACCTGTCCGGTGCTGTGGGGCCAGTTAGGGCCCAACGCCCAGCACGCCTTTTACCAGCTGTTGCACCAAGGCACCCAGCCGGTAGTCTGCGACTTTATCGCGCCTTTGAAGCGCTACGATGAGGTGGACGACCCAGACACCCGCCGCCACTTGAAGGCTCAGCATCGTCTGGCGCTGGCCAACTGCTTTGCACAATCCCGCGTGCTGATGCTGGGGGACGATGCGCTGGAAGAGGATGGCCCGCGTCCCGAACACAAGCGCTATCGTGGCAACCAGCCCTCGACCACCGTGCTGCTGGACAAGCTCACGCCTGCGACCCTCGGTGCGCTGATTGCGCTCTACGAGCACAAGGTGTTCGTACAGGCAGTGATATGGGACATCAACCCCTTTGATCAGTGGGGCGTCGAGCTGGGCAAGCAAATTGCCACCGATACCCAGGCCATTATCGACGGTGAAAAGAGTATCAGCCGTATGGATGCTTCCAGCCGTGGCTTGATTGAAGCGTTTTGGGCCGCAGGGCAGCAGTAGGACGCCCAACTCATATGGCTGGATATACAGCTTTTTGGTTTTCAGCTATCCTATGTGCTTTTCCAAGCGGCCCTATTTTAAGAGTACTCAAGAGGCCGTCCTGTGACGGCTCCTATTGAAGCCGACAGTACGCTTTTGTTCAGTATGTTTTTTCAGGAACCGACGTTACATGACCCAGTTTGATGCCTCCCAGTACGGCGCGAGTTCTATCGAGGTCCTGTCAGGGCTTGAACCGGTGCGTAAGCGCCCGGGAATGTATACCGATACCTCGCGGCCCAACCACCTCGCCCAAGAGGTGATCGACAACAGTGTCGATGAGGCGCTCGCCGGGCACGCTTCCAGCATCAGCGTGGTACTTCATAGTGACGGTGCCATTGAAGTGCAAGACAACGGCCGGGGCATGCCCATCGACCTGCATCCGGAGCACGGTGTTTCAGGGGTCGAGCTCATTCTTACCAAGCTCCATGCGGGTGGTAAGTTCTCCTCTTCGAGCTATCGGTTTTCTGGCGGCCTTCACGGCGTGGGCGTGTCGGTGGTCAATGCGCTGTCACGGCGTTTAGAAGTCGAAGTGACCCGAGACGGTGCTCGCCATGCCATTGCCTTCGAGCACGGCGAAAAGGTCGAAGAACTGCATGAAATCGGCAAAGCCCCCAAGCGCGCTACTGGCACTCTGGTACGCTTCTGGCCAGATGAGAGTTATTTTGACAGCCCGAAGCTGGCACTTTCCAAACTGAAACACCTGCTGCGCGCCAAAGCAGTGCTTTGTCCCGGTTTAGCGGTCACGCTAGTAGAGCCGGATGGCACCAAAACCGAGTGGGCCTACGCTGATGGCCTGCGCGACTACTTGGCCGAAGCCACCGATGGCTACGAAGTACTGCCCAAAGAGCCGTTCGTAGGCCACTTCAGCGACGATGAGCACGGTGTGGACTGGGCCATTCAGTGGCTGCCTGAAGGCGGTGAGGCGCTGCTTGAGAGCTACGTCAACCTGATCCCTACCCCCCAGGGCGGCACCCACGTTAACGGCTTTCGTTCTGGGCTGTTAGACGCCCTGCGAGAGTTCTGTGAATACCGCAGTCTGCTGCCCCGTGGCATCAAGCTCACCGCCGATGATTTGTGGGAGCGCGCCTCTTTCGTGCTCTCGGTGAAAATGCTTGACCCGCAGTTTGCCGGCCAAACGAAAGAGCGGCTTTCCTCGCGCACCATTGCCGGGTTTGTCTCGGGCGTGGTGAAAGACGCCTTCTCGCTGTGGCTGAATCATCATATCGAGCAGGCCGAGCAGTTGGCCGAGCTGGTGATCAGCGCTGCCCAGCAGCGTCAGCGGAAATCGAAGAAGGTCGCCCGTAAAAAGGTCACCTCGGGCCCCGCGCTGCCGGGCAAGCTGGCGGACTGTTCCGGCCAGGACCCGGCGCAGAGCGAGCTGTTTCTGGTGGAAGGTGACTCGGCAGGCGGCAGTGCCAAGCAGGCGCGTAATCGCGACACCCAAGCCATCCTGCCGCTGCGCGGGAAGATCCTAAATACGTGGGAAGTCGAAACCCACGATATCTATGGCTCTCAAGAAGTGCACGATATTGCCGTGGCGATTGGTGCCGACCCCGGCAGCGCCGACCTTGAAAAGCTGCGCTATCACAAGATCTGCATCCTGGCGGATGCCGACTCCGACGGGCTGCACATCGCCACGCTGCTCTGCGCGCTGTTCGTCAAACACTTCCCCGCTCTGGTCGATTCCGGGCATGTTTTCGTGGCCATGCCGCCGCTCTACCGGATCGACCTGGGTAAAGAGGTGCATTACGCCCTGGATGAGAGCGAGAAAGCCGCCATTTTGAAACAGCTAGCGAAAAAAACGCGGCACCCCCAACGTTCAGCGCTTTAAAGGGCTAGGGGAAATGAGCCCGCTGCAGCTACGTGAAACCACCATGGCCGTGGAAACCCGCCGCCTGGTGCAGCTCACCCTGGAAGAGGGAGACGGCACCCTGGAAATGATGGATATGCTGCTCGCCAAAAAGCGCGCCAGCGACCGCAAGAAGTGGTTGGAAGATTACGGTAATTTGGCAGACATTGAGGTATGACCCCCCGATGACCATGGATATTCAGGTAGCGGAAGGCGACGTCGAGCGTCTGTCCCTGCGCGATTACACCGAAAAAGCGTACCTCGACTACTCGATGTACGTCATTCTAGACCGCGCCTTACCCAACATTGGCGATGGCATGAAACCCGTGCAGCGGCGGATCATCTACGCCATGCGCGAGCTGGCGCTGCATGCCAATGCCAAGTACAAGAAGTCAGCGCGTACCGTCGGTGACGTACTGGGTAAGTTCCACCCCCACGGAGACAGCGCCTGCTATGAAGCCATGGTGCTGATGGCGCAGTCGTTCAGCTACCGCTACCCGCTGGTGGATGGCCAGGGTAACTGGGGTAGCCCAGACGACCCGAAATCTTTCGCGGCCATGCGCTACACCGAGGCCAAGCTCTCCAAATTTGCCGAAGTGCTGCTCAGCGAGCTGGGCCAGGGCACCGTAGAGTGGGCGCCGAACTTCGATGGCACCATGCAAGAGCCTGTAGTACTGCCAGCGCGGTTACCTCACGTGCTGCTCAACGGCGGCACGGGCATTGCCGTGGGCATGGCCACCGATATTCCACCGCATAACGTCTCGGAAGTGGTGGAAGCCACCTGCCACCTGTTGCGTAACCCCGAGGCCACCACGGCGGATTTGATGGCGTTTGTGCCTGCCCCGGATTTCCCGACGGATGCAGAAATCATCACGCCGAAAGCGGATCTGCGTAAGCTCTATGAGACTGGCCGAGGCTCGGTCAAATTACGCGCCCGCTATGTACGTGAAGACGCCAATATCGTCATTACTGCCGTGCCTTATCAGGTCAGCGGTGCCAAAGTATTGGAGCAAATCGCCGGGCAAATGCAGGCGAAGAAGCTACCTATGGTGGCCGACCTGCGCGATGAATCGACCCACGAAGAGCCAACCCGCCTGGTGATTGAGCCGCGCTCGAGCCGTGTGGATGTCGAAGCGCTGATGGCGCACCTGTTCGCCACCACGGATCTGGAAAAGAACGTGCGGGTGAACATGAACGTGATTGGCCTGGATGGCCGTCCACGGGTGATGCCGCTGACCGATATGCTGGGTGAGTGGCTGCGGTTTCGCCGTGCAACGGTGCGTCGCCGCCTTGAGCACCGTTTAGGCAAAGTGGAAGATCGCCTGCATATTCTAGAAGGCCTACTGACCGCTTACCTGAATATTGATGAGGTGATCCGCATCATCCGCGAAGAGGATGAGCCCAAGCCTGCCCTGATGAGCACCTTTGGCCTGACCGAGCGTCAGGCTGAAGCCATTCTTGAGCTGCGTCTGCGTCATCTTGCCAAACTGGAAGAGATGAAGATTCGCGGCGAGCAGGATGAGCTAGAGAAAGAGCGCAAAACGCTGCAAGGCCTGTTAGGTAGCGAAGCCAAGCTGACGACGCTAATTGAAAAAGAGATCCGCGCGGCGGGTAAAGAGCACGGCGACGACCGCCGCTCGCCGCTGGTGGAGCGCAGCGAGGCTAAAGCGCTCTCTGAGGTGGAGCTACTGGGTGCCGACCCGATTACCGTAGTACTGTCGGATAAAGGCTGGATTCGTGCTGCCAAAGGCCACGATATCGACCCCGAAGGGCTCTCCTACAAAGCGGGGGATCGTTTCCGACTAGCCGCTCGGGGTAAAACCAACCAGCCGCTGGTGCTGCTGGACGATACAGGCCGCGCCTATACCCTGGCGGCGCACAATTTACCCAGCGCCCGAGGGCAGGGCGAGCCGGTGACTGGGCGAGTGAACGTGGCAGCAGGGGCGCAGATGGCGGGTCTGATGCTCGCGCCGCCCACCAAGCGCTATCTGCTGGCCAGCGACGGCGGCTATGGGTTTGTGGCCCAGCTCGAAGCGCTCACCGGCAAAAACAAAGCGGGTAAAGCCGTGCTTAGCGTGCCGAAAGGCTGCTGCGTCATGCCGCCCATTGAGGTGCCGGAGGGCGAAGGGCTGTGGGTGGCTTCGGTTTCCAACGAAGGGCGGCTGCTGCTCTTCCCGCTAGACCAGTTGCCCGAGATGGCCAAGGGCAAGGGCAACAAGATGCTCGATATCCCCGGCCCCCGGGCGGCGCGGCGCGAAGAGTTCCTGCGTGATATCGCCATTGTGCCGGAAGGCGGAGAGCTGATCATTCATGCGGGTAAGCGCAAACTGACCCTCAAGGCGGATGATCTCGCGTATTATCGTGGGGAGCGTGGCAGAAGGGGCAGCAAGCTGCCGCGTGGTTTCCAAAAAGTTGATCGTTTAGAAGCAGGGGAGTAACGGATGGCACGCGGGGATATTCTGGTCACTCTGTTAGCGCCGCGCTTGACCGCCACAATAGAGTCGGCGATGGCGGCGTTAATGGTGCAGTTTGGCCTGCAGGAAGAGCGTCGCCAGACGTTGGCAGATACGGCACAAGGCGGCGGCATGGATTGCTTGGAGCTTCATTTGAGCGGCGCGCCCGACGAATTAACCGCCCTGCGCCAGGCAGCGTTGGAACTAGGCGAAACCCACGGTGTGGATCTTGTGGTGCAGCCAGCAAGGCCCGAGGCCACGCCTCGCCTGGTCTGCTTCGATATGGACTCCACGCTGATTAAAGCGGAAGTCATTGATGAGCTGGCGCGGCGTCATGGAGTGGGGCACGAGGTTTCGGAAGTGACCGAACGCGCCATGCGCGGTGAGCTGGATTTTAAAGCTAGCTTTCGCGAGCGCATGAGCAAGCTGGAGGGTTTGGAAGAGACGGTGTTGGCCAGTATTGCCGCTGAGCTGCCGCTGATGGATGGCGTTGAGCGTCTGATGGTGAATTTGAAGCGCTTGGGCTACCGAACGGTGATCTTGTCTGGCGGCTTCACCTACTTTGCTCGCTACCTTCAGGAGCGGCTTGGCTTTGATGAAATTCATGCTAATGAACTCGTCATCCAGCAGGGCAAAGTGACTGGCACGGTGCAGGAGCCCATCGTCGATGCCGAACGTAAAGCGGCTTTGCTTGAGCAAATCGCTGAACGGGAAGGGGTGCCGCTGGCGCAAACCGTTGCTGTGGGCGATGGCGCGAACGATCTGAAAATGCTGGCGACGGCGGGCTTAGGCGTGGCGTTTCGCGCTAAACCGTTGGTACGTGCCGAAGCGCGCCAAGCGATCTCTGTCGCGGGGTTGGATGGCGTGCTTTACCTGCTTGGCTATAGCGACGCTGAGCTAACCTAAGCTAAGCCAGACGACGCGGGTCAACGTAAAACGGCGGTGCTTGTTAGCACCGCCGTTTTTGTTGATCAACTGTTCGTCGTTTAGCTGTCTGCCGCTTGGCTATCCGTAGCTTTGGGGCGTATGCCGCCGTACTCGGTGCGCAGCGACTCTAGCCGGGCTGTCTCGCTTTCGGTCAGCGGAGGCGCGTTCCATAGTGGCTCGCCTTCGGCGTTATTGACGCCCTGCAGCGTGAGCGATAGCTCGGCATTGCGGGGGATTTGATCATTGCCCCAGGGGCCAAAGCGGTTGGGTGCCAAGCTCCATGTGGCGCTTTCGCCGGGGGCTAAACCGCCGGCAATCACGTAGTAGAAGGTTTCATCTACCCAGGCGATTTCCCGCTCTGGGCTTTCCAGTAGTCCACGCAGCATGAGCTCTGAAACGGCTTGATCAGCACCGTTCGTCACCGTTAGCTCGATCACGGGTTCCAGCGCGCCGTAGGGGCTGGTGCTGAGGTAGTAGCGAGCACTATCAATACTGATTTGTGTTAAATGCTCCTGCGCTTGCTGGGCGCTAGTCTGTTTAGCTTCCAGCCGGTTCAGCGTGCGTAGCGCCTGTTCTCGCTCTCTAGCACGCCGCTGACGCAGCATCTCATCAGCGCGCTCAATAATTTCGTCGCCCGTTAGCCCGTGCATATAGGCATTAGCCGATTCAGCAATTTCAGCAGCGTTCATGCGTTGGGGGTTAAAGAGATCGATACCGTTAAACGATGACATGGCTATGATCTTCAGCGCGGTATCAAACTCGTCGCGCTTATAGGTGGGCAGCGACTCACGCACTTTCTCGATTGAGACCACCGCTGCAGGCATGGAACTCGTATCGACTTTCGGGTCGGAGCAGCCTACGAGTACCAAGGCGGATAATGAAAGTGCAGATAGCCTGGGTAGGCTCCACATAGATGTACCTCACCACAAAAAATCAATCGGCAAGAGCTTACCGGAAAGTGGCATCCGCCACTACTTTCTCTTGAGAGCAGATTATGCGTGAGGCTGACACTTTTGGTGCTCGCTCAGATGTTTAGCATAGCGGGCAATAAAAAGCGCTGGCGGTTGCCAGCGCTTGAGAAAATAGGGCAGCGAAGCTTAGCCGTGCCCTTTGTCCGGATGAGGTACCGGCTTTTCGCCGACCTCTTCAGAGCGCAACTCGACCGGTTTGCCCTGGGTTTTTTGGCTGTGCTTTAACTGCATATGCAAACCGGTTTTGGCCAGCAGGTGAGCGCTTACTGGGGCGGTAATAAACAGGAACAGCGTAATCAGCAGCTCTTGGATATCCGGCTTACCATCGACGCTCCAAAAATACCCCATGGAGGCAATCAGCATGCAGCCGATGCCCAACGTAGTGGCTTTAGTAGGGCCGTGTAGGCGCATATAGAAATCGCGCAGGTGTGCCATGCCTAGCGAGCCTATAAACACAAACACGCCTCCGGCTATTAACAGTAGGGAAATCAGTGCTTCAACTAAGAATGGCATAAACGCACCTCATTAATCGGACTCATTCAATAATATCCCCGCGTAGAATGTACTTGCACACGGCTACCGTACTGATAAAGCCAAGCATGGCGATCAACAGCGCTGACTCAAAGTAAGTCTTGCTGTTGAGCCACAAGCCGAGCAATACGATTAGCGCGATGGAGTTGACGTACATGGTGTCCAGCGCCAGTACCCGGTCAGGGAGATCGGGGCCTACGGTAAGCCGATAAAGGTTCATTAGCAGGGCCATCACCACCAGCGCTAAGGTGATATAGAGCGCAATACTCAGCATTCGTAAATCTCCTTGAGCGGCCGTTCGTAGCGTTCGCGTATTTGCTCAATGAGCGCTTCTTCATCATCCACGTTCAGTGCGTGAATCAGCAGGGATTTGCCATCCATTCGCAGGTTGGCCGAAACGGTGCCCGGGGTCAGGCTGATCGTGCTGGCCAGCAGCGTGATGGTAAAACGCTCCTCCAACATCAGCGGGTACTCGATGAAGTGAGGCTTTAGCTTGCGCCATGGGTTAGCGATCAGGTACGCGACCTCAAAGTTGGCGGTGACGATATCGCCCAATACCCGCAGGCCAAAACGCAGCAGCATCATAGGCTTACTTATGCGTGGCCGAGCATCCCAAAAGCGGTGGGTTAACAAAGGGATCAGAATAGCCAGCGCACCCCCCAGAACGAGCTGGCCAAAGGCGTAGCTGCGCACCAGCAGCAGCCACACCAACAGCAGCAGTATCGAAAGAACTGGAGTGGGCAGCCATTTGCGAGGGGTAATCATGGAGTCTCTCCTGCATCGGGCAGCAGCGTTTCAATTAGCAGCTGTGGGTTGGCGAGCTGCTCTCCGGTGGCTTGGGTATAGCTGCTCACCGGCCCGGCAAACGCTACCAGTAAAGGCGCGGCGCTGAGTAGCCAGAGCATGCCGATCCACTGGTAGCGCGAAAGGGTGCTACCGCTGGGGCTGCCCCGGTGGCTGCGCCAAAACAGCGTAGAGCCTGCACGGGAGAGCGCGATGAGTGATGCTAGGCTGGCGAGCAGCAGCAGTGGCCATAGCCACACGCGCTGAGTGCCTTCTGCGGCTACTAGCACCATCGCTTTACCCAGTGCCCCTGACAGTGGCGGCATTCCCACCACGGCAATCGCACCAATGAAAAAGGTGATCGCCAGGGCGTTACCCTGTACCAGCGGACGCCCTTTAACGATGCGCGTACCCGGCTTGCCGCGCTGCAGGCCAATCATCTCAGCCAGCAAGAACAGGCCACCGGTGACCAGCGTGGTATGAATTAGGTAGTAGAGCAGGGCAGAGGTGGCCTCTGCTGAGCGCATGCCGACGCCCGCCAGCAGCGTGCCGACCGAAATCAGTACTAAGTAGGCTACCAGCAGGCGCAAATCGCGAGCGGCCATCACACCAACGCCAGCGGCTGCCAAGGTGGCCAGCGCTAACCACCACACCCAAGGCTGCTCTAGCGCCACAAGTCCGCCAGCCTGCTCGCCAAAAATCAGCGAATAGACCCGCAGAATGGCGTAGATGCCCACCTTGGTCATGATCGCAAACAGCGCTGCCACCGGGGCAGGTGCCGCCGCATAGGCGCGGGGGAGCCAGAAATAGAGCGGCAAAATAGCGGCTTTGAGGCCAAAGACGACCAGCAGCATTAGCGCCCCTGCGGTCACTAAGCCCTCACGCTCGGCGGGCAGGCTAGCAAGCTTATAGCCCATATCCGCCATGTTGAGTGTGCCGGTGGCCCCATACAGAATGCCCACGGCGATCAAAAATAGCGACGAGCCCGCTAGGTTAAGCACTACATAGTGAACGCTGGCCTGAATGCGCGCTTTGCCACCACCGTGTAGCAGCAGCGCGTAGGAGGCCAGCAGCAGCACTTCAAAGAAGACAAATAGGTTGAACAAGTCCCCTGTCAAAAACGCGCCGTTGATGCCTAGCAACTGCCACTGAAACAAACCGTGGAAGTTACTGCCTTTCTCGTCGTCTCCACCGCAGGCAAACACCACGGCACCCACGGCAAGAAGGGACGTGAGCAGCACCATCAGCGCGGAGAGGCGGTCAAGCACCAGCACAACGCCAAACGGTGGCTGCCAGTCGCCTAGGGCGTAATAGGTGATCTCACCGCTGGTGGCTTGGCGCACCAGGGCAATCGACACCAGCAGCAGAAGCATGGTGGCAATAACGCTCACAGCGCGCTTGTAGTGCGCCAGCCCCTGGCGTTGGTAAAGCAATAAAATACCCGCGACCAGGGGTAGTACCACGGGCAACACAATTAGATGCTGAATCATTCGCGGTCTTCCTTTTTACCATCCACGTGGTCGTTACCCACTTCGCTGCGCGCCCGCATGGCAAGAATGACGACGAACGCCGTCATGGCAAAGCCGATGACGATAGCGGTGAGAACCAGCGCCTGGGGCAGCGGGTCGGCAAACTGAGAGCCTTCGTTCACCAGCGCAGCACCGTCCGTCGTCAGCCCGCCCATGGAGAACAGGAACAGGTTGACCGCGTAGGAGAGCAGCGTCAGGCCCACAACGACCGGGAACGTTCTTCCACGCAGCGTCAGGTAGAGCCCGCAGGAGGTTAAGATGCCCGTAGTAATGGCGTAGAGCATTTCCATTAGTGGGATTCCTTTTCATTCGGCGTGTCGTGGGTGTCTGACGTTTTCGGGTCGGTCACCGGGCGGTGTGGTGTCGTCACCTTACCCAGGTTGGCCAGAATCATCAGCGTGGCACCTACCACTGCAAGGTACACACCCAAGTCAAACAGCAGAGCCGTGGCAAGCTCGAACGTGCCAATCAGCGGCAGGCTGAAATACCCAAACGACGAGGTCAGGAAGGGATAGCCCAATAGCCAGCTGCCTAGCCCGGTGAGCGTGGCAATGGCCACACCGACCACGGCGACCGGCTGGAAGGGGAAGTTCAGGCGCTCCTGCGCCCACTCAACGCCCCGCGCCATGTACAGCAGGATCAACGCAACCGCAGTGATCAAACCGGCAATAAAGCCGCCGCCGGGTTGGTTATGGCCGCGTAAGAAGATGAAGGCCGAGACCAGCAGCGCCAGTGGTAGTAGCGTCATTGAGATAGACGTCAGAATGGCCGGGTAGCGATCCGGCGACCAAGCACGGCCTTCACCGTCGCTGTGGGGCATGAACAGACGCAAGCGGTTGAGCAGCTTGAAGATAGCCAGGCCTGCAATGGCCAGTACGGTAATTTCGCCCAGGGTATCGAAGCCCCGGAAGTCGACCAAGATGACGTTGACTACGTTGTAGCCGCCGCCACCGGGTTTGCTGTTCTCCACGAAGAAGTTGGAGATCGATAGCGTTTCGCGGGTCATCACCGCGTAGTTCAAGCTGGCGACCACCAGCCCCAGCGCACCGGCTAGCAGAATATCGCGCACGTTGCGCAACGGGCTCGATTCGGTGGGGGTTTTTTGTGGCAAGAAGAATAGCGCCAGCATCAGCAGAATCATGGTGACGACTTCTACCGATAGCTGGGTCAAAGCGAGATCCGGGGCCGAGAAGCGTGCGAAGGTGAGGGCCACAAACAGACCTACTACCGACAGCATCAGCAGCGAAATTAAGCGGTAGCGGTGAGTCGCGGCGGTGGCAATACCACCAAAAATTAGCATGCCCGCGCCTAGCAGCACCACGCCATCTATCGGCTGGTTGCCTTTGGTGCCGGTCAATTCTTGCACGCTGGCAAGGCCGATCAGCCCCATCAGCAGGGCGGCACCCAGCAACCATCCCATATAGCGCTGTAGCGAGTTGCCTTCCAGCTTGGTGATGATCTGCTCGGCGCGATAGCCCACGGTAATGATAAACCGCTCGAACACGCGACGCGCATCCACACTGGCGAAGGGCTGCACAAAGCGGCGCAGATCGGCATGACGCCAGTACATGGCAATGCCCGCTGCAAAGGCCAGCAAGCTCATCATCAGCGGCAAATTCACGCCGTGCCAGATGGCGAGATGGAACGACAACGGTTCGACCAGAACGGATTGAGTGGCTAATTCCAAAATGCCCGTCGCGAAAAAGGCAGGGAATAAACCCACCAGCACACAGAGCGCCACCAGCAGCTCTACGGGCAAGCGCATCAGGTGGGGCGGCTCGTGGGGAGCTTTCGGCGTTTGCTCGCGGGCGGGTTTGTAGAACACCGCATGAACCAGCCGCAGTGAGTACGCGACGGAGAGAATGCCGCCCAGCGTCGCCAGGGCGGGCAGCACCCAGCTCAAACCGCCGAGTACTGGAGTGGCGAGGGTTTCGGTAAAGAACATCTCTTTCGAGAGGAAACCGTTAAACAGCGGCACCCCCGCCATAGCGGCGGCGGCTAAGGTGGTCAGCAGTGCGGTGACGGGCATTGCCTTTCTGAGCCCGCCAAGCTGCTTCAGCTCCCGGGTGCCGGTTTCGTGGTCGATGATGCCCGCGCTCATGAACAGCGCCGCTTTAAAGGTAGCGTGGTTCAGAATATGAAACAGCGCAGCCAACACGGCCATGGGGCTGCCAATGCCCAGCAGAACGGTGATCAACCCCAAATGGCTGACGGTCGAAAACGCCAGAATGCCTTTCAAGTCGGTTTTGAACAGCGCAAACCACGCGCCGTAAAGCAGCGTGATGGTACCTACCAGCGGCACGACCACGCTCCACAGCGCGCTATCCGCAATGGCGGGATGCAACCGGGCCATTAAGAAAATACCCGCTTTTACCATCGTGGCTGAGTGCAGGTAGGCAGAAACGGGCGTGGGAGCCGCCATGGCATGGGGAAGCCAGAACTGGAACGGAAACTGAGCAGATTTGGTGAATGCGCCCAGTAGTACAAGCCCGAGCATGAGCGGATAAAGCGGATCAGCCACGATGGTGGCGCCGCTGGCCAGCACGTCATCCATCCGATAGCTACCGGCCATATCGCCCAGCAGCAGTAAGCCTGCTAGCAGTGCTAGGCCGCCTGCACCGGTTACCGTAAGCGCCATGCGCGCGCCTTTACGGGCATCGCTGCGATAAGACCAAAAGCCAATCAGCAGGAAGGAGGAGAGACTGGTCAACTCCCAAAATAGCCAGAGCAGGATAAGGTTATCGGACATCGAGATGCCGACCATCGAGGCCATAAACAGCATCAAGAAGGCGTAAAAGCGTCCAAAAGGCTCATCGCTTGCCAAGTAAAAATGGGCATACAATAGAATCAATAGCCCAATGCCCAAAATGAGCAGGTTGAAGAGCAGCGACAGGCCATCGAGACGAAACGCAAGCTCCAGGCCGAGTGCGGGCATCCAGGTGGCAGCAAAACGCAGCGCTTCACCCTCCATCAGGGCAGGTATTTGCAGCAGCGTAAGTAGCAGTGCTGTTGCTGGCAGTATGCCCGTTGCGAGCGAGCACCAAGTGCGGCCGCGTTGGGCAGTCAGTGCCGGCACCAGTACGCCCAGTAACGGCAGTAAGGCGATCCACAGCAGTGTCATGAGGTCATCCAGCGCAAAAAATCAAAAAAATCTCCAGAGCAAAGAGGGTTGCCCTGGAGGCGAAGATACATCAAGTGAAACAACAGGATATCACTTGTATGGAAGGTGTGTAATTTTAGTATAAAGTGTTGACGTTAACCGTTTAGAGACTCCTTGTTCCATGAGTGAACCTTTCAATACCTGGCAAGCCCGCTTTGAAAAGCTGCGTAGTAACAAGCTTTTTGAGGGAGTAGTGATTTCCATTATCGTCATTTCTGCGTTGGTCATTGGCGCGAAAACCTACGAAGAAACCTCTCGAATTGAGCAGTGGTTGCTCTACCTGGATGTCGCAGTCACAGTATTTTTCCTGGTCGAGATTTTGATCAGAATGGCAGCCGAGCGCAACTTAGTCAGCTTTTTTAAGAAGGGCTGGAACGTTTTTGACTTCTTAATCGTCACCGCCAGTCTGATTCCTATGGACGATTCAGAGATGGTGCTGCTGGCGCGGCTACTACGCATTTTCCGCGTGCTGCGCCTGGTGTCGATGATTCCAGAGCTGCAGATGCTGCTGGGCGCGTTGGTCAAATCGATTCCCCGCATGGGCTACGTGGTGCTGCTCATGTTTATCATCTTTTATATCTACGCGGCGTTGGGCAGCTTTCTCTTCCACAACGTGGATGAGTTTTTGTGGGGCAACATCTCCATTGCCATGTTGACGCTGTTTCGTATCGCCACATTTGAAGACTGGACGGACGTGATGTACGCCACCCAGGAGGTATATGCCTGGAGCTGGATTTACTACCTGACGTTCATTTTCCTTACTGCGTTTATTTTTCTTAATATGATGATTGGTATTGTGCTGGACGTGATGCAGAAAGAGAGTGCCCAGCTCGATTTTGACAGTGGCGAAGGGGAGCCTGCACAGCTGCAGGCACTGCGTAGCGACGTTCACTCGCTCAAAGCGCAGCTCGATCGTATGGAAGCCGCGTTGGCAGAGCGAAATACAGCTTCGCCTCCCCCCAATAGTCCTACTGATTCCGCTAAAACAGATTAACGACAGGAGCGCCGCTATGATGTTGTCCGACCCTTCTAAAAAGTATCGCCCTTTCGTGGCCGTGGATCTGCCTGACCGCCAGTGGCCAAGCCAACGTATCGAAACACCGCCCATCTGGTGTAGCGTTGACCTGCGCGACGGCAATCAGTCGCTGATTGACCCGATGGATCAAGAGCGCAAACAGCGCCTGTTCGACATGCTGTTGAAGATCGGATTCAAAGAGATCGAAGTGGGCTTTCCCTCTGCATCGCAGACCGATTTTGATTTCGTTCGCTCGCTGATCGAGCAAAACAAGATTCCCGAAGACGTGACCATTCAAGTGCTGACCCAAGCGCGTCCGCACCTGATTGAACGCACCTTCGAAGCGCTGAAAGGCGTCAAGAACGCCATCGTGCACGTTTATAACGCCACCGACCCGATGTTCCGCCGGGTGGTGTTCAACGTGGATAAAACCGAGTGTATCCAAATTGCCGTGGATGCCACCGCGCAGATTCGCGATTTGATGGCGGCCAACCCGGAAACGAACTGGACCTTCCAGTACTCTCCCGAGCTATTCACCACCACGGAGATGGAGTTCGCGGTCGAGATCGTCGAAGCGGTGATGGACACTTTTGGCCCCAGCGTCGACAACAAAATGATCGTCAACCTGCCAGCCACAGTCGAAGTCGCTACGCCCAACAACTACGCTGATCAGATTGAGTGGTTCTGTCGCCATGTCAAAAAGCGCGATACCTTGATCGTTAGCGTTCATCCGCACAACGACCGCGGCACCGGCGTGGCGGCGGCCGAACTCACGTTGATGGCGGGGGCAGATCGAGTCGAGGGCACGCTATTTGGCAACGGCGAGCGTACTGGCAACGTAGATATCGTCACGCTGGCGATGAACATGTATACCCAAGGGGTGAACCCCCAGCTCGATTTTTCCAATATCACCCCGATCATGCGCGAAGCCGAGTACTGCAATCAGCTGCCCGTTCACCCGCGCCACCCGTATGTGGGCGATTTGGTCTTTACCGCGTTCTCCGGCTCTCATCAGGATGCCATCAAAAAAGGCATGGCCGACCGTCGCGCCCATCCAGAAGCGCCGTGGGACGTTCCCTACCTACCCATCGATCCGCTGGACGTAGGTCGCAGCTACGAAGCGGTTATCCGCGTGAACAGCCAGTCAGGCAAAGGCGGCATCTCTTACCTGTTAGAACAGGAGCACGGCATCGAGCTACCGCGCAGGCTCTCCATCGAGTTCAGCCAAGTGGTGCAGGAAGTGGCGGACCGCACCGGCAAAGAGATCACCTCACAAATGATCTACCAAGCCTTTGCCGATGAGTATCTAGAGCAGCGGTCACCGCTGGCACTGGTGAATCACCGTCTTTCCTCCGAGCCAGATAGCCCCAAAGTCGCGCTAGAGGCTATTGTCGAAAACGGCGGCCAACGCCAGACTCTGACCGGTGAAGGCAACGGCCCGCTGGCCGCGTTCATCAAGGCGCTGGTGGCGAGCGGCCAAGAGGTCGAAATCATTGACTATCATGAACACTCCCGCGGCCAAGGGGCGGATGCCGAAGCGATCGCTTACGTGGAAGTGCGTATTGATGGCAAAGCCGTGTTCGGCGTAGGCACCGATGAAAGTATCACCAGTGCCTCCATGAAAGGTGTGCTGAGTGCAATCAATCGCCATCACTTTACCCAAGCGCCTGCTGCCAATGTGACGGCGGAGTCGCTGGGGTAAATGCTCAAACGGCCTTGGCTGTTCATCGTATTAGTCGCCATGGCCCTGGCTGGGCTGCTCTCGCAGACGGCCTCCCATGAGCCGTTTGAAGAGACGTTGGTACGCTTGGAAGTAGAGCGGGCACTGCCCGCTCTTGAGCCCACGTTTCAAGAAGAGTCTGCTGAGATCAACGCACTGTTTCTTCACTATGCGTCGGATCAAGCGCTATGGATGAGCGCCGCGTTGGCGATATTACGTCACGGTGATATCGCTCGAAGCACGCTTCTCGACTATGGGTTATCGCCCCAATTCCAACAGGTGCTGGTGCGCTTCGGAGCGGATGCCGTGCTGCCTATCAGCTACTTCCGCGATCACGACGTGACGACGCTGCGCGCTCAGCACTGGATAGGAGTGCGCTATCAGCAAGTCAGCCGCTGGTGGGGCGATGAGCCATCGGATACCAATGAGCTAGGTGACGCAGACGTAGAGGCGGCCATGGCCGAGCTAACCCCTTTGCGGCGTGGCCAGATGGGTATCGCGTTACTCGGCAGCAACGGCCATGGGCTGCTCAACCAGTTTGTCGTGGATGACGAAGGCAACGTAGCGTGGCTGCAGGGCGAACGCTTGGTTTCCGGCGTAGGCGACTTTTTTACTAGCGGCCTACGTGATCTGGAAAGCCAGTGGCGGCGTGGCGAGGCAATAGGCGCAAGCGATCTGGGCTGGGCGGGTGTTGATCTACTGGTAATGGCCAGTGCCGTGAAAGTACTCCGCGCTGGAAGAGCCGCTCGTACGGCTCGTGTGGGAAGCGTTGAGGCACAGGCCGCTCGCACGGGTGTGCGTCAAGGGATCGTTGCCACAAGCGGGCGCTTCGCAACGCTGCCGCGCATGGCCAAAGTTGCAGCGGTAGCCGGCACGGCTTATGTGGTCATTCGCCACCCCAGCCTAGTCAGTGCATTGGGTGCCAATCTATCTCAGTGGTTAGGCTGGCCAACGTGGCTCGGGCAGTTTCTTGTCTGGTTAATTGTGCTATTACCGGTAATGTTCATTGCGCGCTTTATTTATCGCTGGCTACTTACACCACTTTTGTGGCTGTTGATGCCACTGATGCGGGTATGTTTTAAAGCCGCTAATCGTTCGCTTGGCAAGCGAACTCAAGAGCAAGCGAAGGAGCTTGTGTAAAGAAGCCCATACGCAATGTTTTACATGTGCATGGGCCTTGTATATCAGCGTTAAGATTGACTTGCCAACCACCCCCGCCAGCCGCCAAATTCGGTGATGTCTTCAGCTTCACCGCCTTCATTTAGCGCCCCCGCGGTGCAGATAAAGCCACACTTCCAACTGCCGTCGGCAAGCTCCACCTGGCCTAAGCCGAGCGGGGCAGGAATGCCCGCTAAAAAGCTGCCCAGGGTTTCGATAGGCAAACGCCAAACTTCTACTTCAATGGCTTGGCCGGTGTCGTCGCGAAGCATCGCCGGGCGCTTTGGAGGCCCACCTGCCAGAGCAAAGAGCTTATAGCGCGGGGCGCTGTGGGTGGTGCTCACCAATACGCCACCCCGCTGTGTGAGCTGATGGTTAAGCGGCAGGCCTTTTAAGTGCGCACCGCACACCACCAGCTCCATGCTGCCATCCTGGGCAGGAGCGGGTAGTTCCTCTAAAGGCGGGTGTGGAATGCTGGTTGCGCCTAACGGTAGCATTAGGCGCGCTTCAAGGGCGCGGGCGAGGGAGAGTAGCGTTAAGTCTGCAAATGCTGGCCCAAACAGCGTGACGCCCACCGGTAGGTCGCGCTCGCTAAATCCCACTGGCACCGCCAGGGCGCTATAGTCGAGCAGGTTCATAAAGTTGGTCCAGGTACCCAGGCGGGAGTTAACACCGATAGGGTCCGCTGCCACCTCGGCCTTGCTTGGGTGAGTCACCGTTGTAGGCGTGAGCATCACATCCACCTGACTAATGAGTGCGTCGGCCTGGCGCTTATATTCAGCGAGTTTATAGCGCGCATCAAAGGCGTCTACTGCCAGCGGCGTTGCCCCACCCTGGGTGATTTGGAAAGTCACCGGGTGTACCGCATCCGGGTTGCTCTTCATTAGCTCACGAATAACATGGTAGCGTTCGGCCACCCAGGGGCCTTCATAAAGTAAGCGCGCAGCAGCCAGTAACGGCGAACAGTCCAGCTCGGCCTTTTCACCGCCCAGTGCTTCAAGCTCAGCAATTGCATGGTGCATGCCTTGGGTATAGGCCGCATCGGTTTGCCACTGGGATTCCAGTGGCACTCCAAAGCGAAACGTAGCGGGCGCTTTTCCGTAGCGTTTGCCGTGTACGGCAAAGTCATGCTGGCGCGACCAAGCGCACTCGGCATCATAGGCTGCGGTAATATCCAGCACCTTTGCGGCATCGTCAGCGGTCAGCGCAAACAGGCTAATGGTATCCAGTGTGGCGCAAGCGGGTACCACGCCCCGGGTGCTAAGCAGCCCCAAGCTCGGTTTAACTCCGTATAAGTTATGAAAGCATGCAGGCACGCGGCCAGAGCCTGCCGTATCGGTGCCCAGTGCAAAACTGACCATGCCAGCGGCTGTAACCACCGCAGAGCCGCTGCTGGAGCCGCCAGGCACCAGCGTTGGGTCGAAGGCATTGGCAGGGGTGCCATAAACTTCCAGCGCCCGCTCGCCTACCAGCCCGGTGGCGAACTGATCCAGATTGGTTTTACCCATGGGAATAGCGCCCGCATCGATCAACTGCTGCACCACAAAAGCGTTTTCCGAGGGCGTGTAAGCATAGGCCGGGCTGCCCGCAGTGGTGGGTATCCCTGCGAGGTCGATGTTGTCTTTCAGCGCAAAGGGAATGCCGTAAAGCGGCAACGTTTCCGGTGACTCACCTTCTAGGCGCTGTAAATAGGGCGCCAACTGCTCGCGACTTAAGCGGGTAATCCAGGCGGGCTCTTTACCGTGGTTTTCGGCCGCTGCCAACAGCTGACTGATAAGATCAGAAGGGGTGAGTTTGCCGCTACGGTAGGCTGCATGCAGGCTGGCAATATCGAGTGCAATAGGAAGCGTCATAATAAATTCCTTAATTAAATCGGTGTCACTAAAGAAGAATGAAGTCGGTTTGCTGCACTGTCATAAATCACTCCCTTCCGCCACGGCTGGGTAGATAGCACTACCCGCCAACCGTCTTGGCTACGCTCTAAGTAGTCAAAGCATAGGCTGGCGCGCCAGAGAAGAGCGCTGTCAGTTAAGCTATTGATTGGGGCGAATAGTGCGTCTGCATTATCTGCCCAAGGGCGAGGTGTGATTGCCATAGCGTGGTCGCCGATTTGCAGCCAGCGCAGTTGGCCCTGCGCGTCTTGAATTACGTCTTCAACGGCATCGTTGGAAAGCTGTTGCCAGTGCTCAACGTACTGATCGTGCGGATGTCGCTCTTCTATAATGGTGCCGTCAATCCAGCGCAGTAGCCCTACATCCTTTTCCAGGCTAGGGCATAGATCCTGATAGCGATGCCAGGTGCATACCCCTAGCTCACTATCGATTTGGGTAATACCTGCAAAAGCAGTGAGTCTCGCCAGCCATTCAAGCTGGCGGCGGTTGCAGTCGTCTAAACCAGTGATGCCTGAAAAGTCAGGCGAGTCTGCAGGCAGGCGCAGGTCGGCATGCCAGTGCTTGCCCTGAAGCCAATAAACCTGAGTAGTGGTGTCGGTCTGTTGGTAGGGTGCTTTAGCGGGCTCATCGTAGAGCGTGCGCTGCCATACGCCACGAAATGCTTGAGGTGTGGCAGGTAAGCCGACGTTCATAAGGGGTCTTCCTTATGCTTACCATGCTGGCCCAGACTACCCACTTCCCGGGTCCCTTCGGGGAGCGCAATTTCACCCTTCTCCAAGCGCTCGCGCAGGTAGCGGAAGGTTTGGATGGTTTGGGCGAAGAGGTGGTCGCCTGCTTTTAGTGCTGAGTACCGGGCTTGTCCGTGGCGAGCGACCAGCTCGGGGAGTGGTTCGACCACGGTGTGGTAGTCACAGGCGAAAAACAGCGGGAACGAGTAGCGCTCCTCTTTCACTTTACGTACCCGATGGGAGGTGGCAACAAACTCGCCATTACTCCAGATCTCAAGCATATCGCCAATATTGACGATCAACGCGCCCTCCTTGAAAGGTACATCGATCCACTCGCCTTTCCCATTCATCACCTCAAGCCCTGGCGCGGTAGGCAGTAGCAGGGTAAAGCACTCGTAGTCAGTGTGGGCGCCGATGCCTTGGGCATCCTCAGCATTAGGGTTATAAGGGTAATGGATCAGGCGCAGCTGACTGGGCGGCTTATTGACGTGCTGAAGCAGTTGCTGGGGAGCCAGCCCCAGCGCCATAGCAAAGCCGCCCATCAGTGCGCGCCCGACGTGGTACGCCGCGTCGTAATAAGCGGCCACTGGCTCCTTGAAACCATCAAGGTTAGGCCAGGGGTTAGGGCCAAGCAGTGGCGTTCCGGCCAGCACGTCCGGGTCATCGCTAGGTAGCTCGAAAGCGAGGTCGAAAGCCTCTTTCATGTCGGGCTTGGCTGGGTCTGGCGATTCTTCGCCGGGCGGCACATAGCCGCGATGGTGATGGTAGAGGCCGATGTAGCGCTCCATTTTGATCGCTTCAGACTGTGCGAAGAAACGCTTGGCCTGATGAATCAGGCCTTCGCGCAGTGAACCATCAATACCATGGCCCACCATTTGGAAAAAGCCCACGTCTCGGGCGGCGCGGCCCAGCTCAGCGGCGACCTCGCGGCGTGCCTGTTCATCCCCGTGCAGCAGGGGATGAATGTCGATAATGGGGATCTCCTGAAAGGCTGCTAAGCGTTGGTCTGCGGCAGACGTATTCATGCGTCAGCCTCCTCTTCTTGGGTGAGCACCACCAGAGGCTGGCCGGGTCCAATGGCTGCACCTTCTGCAAGCGGCAGCCTAGCAACACGCCCAGCGCAGTGGGCCGTGACCTCTACCTCCATTTTCATCGACTCCACCAGCGCCACCGGCTGACCGGCGTCTACCTGCTCCCCCTCCTTGACCAGCAGTTTCCACAGGCTACCGGTCACTGGGCTTTCGATACCCAGTTCATTTTCGTCCAGAGTATCGACTTCTGCGCTAGCTGGTGCTTGGTCTTCAAAGGTGAACTGGCCGTTGGCGCGCCAGGCTGCCATTTCTGCCTGGAAGGCGGCCTCGCGCTTAGTGCGAAATGCCTCGATGGCGTCGGCGTTTTTATCGATATCGGCTTGGTAGTCGGCCAGTTTGAAGCGGGCCGTTTCAATAGGCAGCTCGAAGCGCCCGTGGGGAAAGTCACGGCGAATTTGCTGTAGCTCTTCGTGGCTGACTTCATAAAAGCGAAGTTGATCAAAAAATCGCAGCAGCCAAGGGTTATTGAAGTACTGTGTGGTGCGGTAACGGTTCCACATCTGCAGCGTGCGGCCAACGAACTGGTAGCCGCCGGGGCCTTCCATGCCATAAACGCATAAGTAGGCGCCGCCAATACCCACCGAGTTTTCCGCCGTCCAGGTACGGGCGGGGTTGTATTTGGTGGTGACCAAGCGGTGGCGCGGGTCGAGGGGTGTCGCGACGGGCGCCCCCAAATACACATCTCCTAAGCCCATCACCAGATAACGGGCGTTGAAGACGATATCGCGCACTTGCTGTTCACTTTCAAGGGCGTTGATGCGACGAATAAAATCCAAATTACTGGGGCACCAGGGAGCATCTGGGCGTACGCTGCGCTGATACTTGTCGATAGCTTCCTGGCAGGCGGGGTCATCCCAGGAGAGCGGTAGATGCACGACCCGGGACTCTACTTCCAGTGATTCCACATCCACCAGCGCCTGCTCGGCTTGTTGTAGGTGGACAAGCAGATCGTCAAGGCTCAGCTCTAGCGGTTCGAAATGCACTTGCAGAGAACGTATACCGGGCGTTAGCTCTCGAAGCCCTGTAAGCGGATGTTCACGCAGCCACAGCATCCAGGCGTGAACCCGGAACCGGAGGGCGATATCCAGCTCCATGGGGCCAAATTCGATCAGCAGGAAGTCATCTCCGGCACGGCGGTATACGACCCGTTCACCGGCCTCAGAGGCAGGTACATCTCGTAGAATCGGGCTAGCCCGCTCTGTGGTTAACGCAACGTTGGGGATAGGTGCTAGTGACGCGAGTTGAGTGAGTTGGCGCTCCTCTAAGTCGCGGGCGGTGGTGAGGGTTACCGGGACAAAGCGGACCTTGTCACCAGCGGTGAGTTGCCCCAGCTTCCAGCGTTCAGCGCGCACCACGGTGGCCGGGCAGACAAAGCCACCCAGTGACGGGCCGTCCGGTCCAAGAATGACCGGCATGTCGCCGGTAAAGTCGATAGTGCCAAAGGCGTAGGCGTTATCGTGAATATTGGAAGGGTGCAGGCCCGCTTCACCGCCATCCGCCCGTGCCCACTCTGGGCGTGGGCCAATTAGCCGTACACCGGTGCGGCTGGAGTTGTAGTGCACTTCCCAATCGTGGTCGAAGAAGCGTTCGATATCGCTATCAGTGAAAAAGTCTGGCGCGCCGTGGGGGCCATAAAGCACGGCAATTTCCGTCACGCTTTCGGAACCGTTGCCAATGGCGGGGGCTAGCGCGTTATCCAGCGTGCGTGAGGGCGCAGGCATCAGCGTGGGCAGCTCCAGCATATCGCCGCTGCGCAGTGCCCGCCCGCCATGGCCGCCAAACTGGCCTAGAGTGAAGGTGCTGCGAGAGCCCAGATAGCGAGGGCATTCAATGCCGCCGCGCACTAGAAGATAAGCGCGTGCCCCAGCGGTGGCCTTGCCTAACGTAAGCGTGGCACCGGCCGGCACATCAATGACTTCCCAGTGATTAATGGGGTTGCCATCCAGCGAGGCGGGCAACTTGGCGCCTGCTAGCACGACCTGTGTGGCCCGGTGAAAGCGCAGCGTGGGGCCCTGGAGGGTAATTTCTAGGCCAGCGGCATCCGTGGGATTGTCGAGCAGGCGATTGCCAAGGCGAAACGACCAGTCGTCAAACGGGCCGGAAGGCGGCACACCCACATCCCAGTGACCCTGGCGACCGGGAAAATCCTGAATTGTGGTGAGCGTGCCAGGGGCGATCACTTCCATGGCGGGAGGTGCCCACGCCAGGGTGGTAAGCCAGTGGGTGTCGATATCCGCCTGCTGAAAGCGTTCGGCACGCAGAACGTGGGCAAGCCAGCTACGGTTGGTGGCAATGCCATAAACGCTGGTGTTGTCCAGCGTATCCGCCAGCTGTGCCGTCGCCTGCTTGCGGCTTTCGGCATGCACCATCACTTTGGCTAGCATGGGGTCAAATAGCGGTGACACTTCCAGGCCTGCCTCAATGGCGTGGTCGATGCGCAGGCCGCTGGCTTCAGGAAAGATGACTTCCGTCAGTAGCCCGGCGCTGGGGCGAAAATCGTGAGCAGGGTCTTCGGCGTACAGACGTGCCTGGACGGCGTGACCAGTGGGAGAGAGCGTCTGGGCAAGTGTTTCCAGGCGAGGGAGTTCTCCGGCGCCGAGCTTTACCATCCATTCGACGATATCGACGCCGTAGACCAGCTCGGTGACGCCGTGCTCCACCTGTAGGCGAGTATTAACCTCCAGAAAATAGAAAGCTTCACGCTCGGCGTCGTAAATGAACTCGACGGTTCCCGCGCTGCGGTAGTTGACCGCTTTGCCTAGTTGCACCGCCGTGGCGTGCAGTGATTGGCGCACGGCTTCGGGGAGGTTCGGGGCTGGGCACTCTTCTAGTACTTTTTGATGGCGGCGCTGGGTAGAGCAGTCTCGTTCACCGAGGGCGATAACACTGCCCTGGCCATCGCCAAACAGCTGTACTTCCAGATGGCGGGCACGTGCGATATAGGCTTCCAGGAAGACACCGCCATCGCCAAAGTTGCGCTCGCCAAGGCCTTTCACTGACTCAAAGGCGCGTGCCAGCTCCGTGTGAGAGTGGCAGACCTGCATGCCGATGCCACCGCCACCAGCAGTGGATTTCAGCATGACCGGGTAGCCAATTCGTTCGGCGGCTTGCTTAGCGTCTTCGAGGGTCTCCAGCAGCTGTGATCCTGGCACCAGCGGTACGCCTGCCTTTTCGGCGAGTGCGCGGGCTTCGTGCTTGAGGCCAAACTGCTGTATCTGCTCGGCGGTGGGGCCTAGAAAGACGAGCCCGGCGGCATCGCAGGCGGTAATAAATCGCGTGTTTTCCGAGAGGAAGCCGTAGCCAGGATGGATGGCCTGGGCACCGCTTTGTTGGGCGATAGCGATCAGTTTGTCGATGTTCAGGTAGGTATCGCTAGCCGCCCCCTCTCCGAGTGAGTAGGCCTCATCGGCTTGATGCACATAAGGGACGTCACGGTCGGCATCGGCGTACACCACCACGCTCCCCACGCCTAAAGCTTTAAGCGTGCGTAGAATACGGGCGGCAATCGCGCCGCGATTGGCAATCAGGACTTTGCTAAACGTTTTATGGATGGACATGGCACTGCCTGCAAACAAAGGCGGGTCGTCCCGCAGGTTGTTTGGCCTTCTAGGGTCGTCCCTAGGGCGAATTACTTAACCCCAAATCAGTAGCTCGATGGGCGTGGGGTTGTAGCCGTTGCAGGGGTTGTTGAGCTGAGGGCAGTTGGAGATCAGCACGATGACATCCATTTCTGCGACCATTTCCACATACTTGCCCGGTGCGGAGATACCGTCTTCAAACGTCAGCCCGCCGTCGGCGGTGACCGGCACGTTCATAAAGAAATTGATGTTGTGGGTGATATCCCGCTTGGTCAGGCCATACTCTGGGTGGTTGGCGATGGCCTGCATCCAGTTGTCCCGGCAGGAGTGCATATGGCGCTTTTCCAGGTCGTAGCGCACGGTGTTGCTTTCGCTGGCGCAGGCGCCACCTAGGGTGTCGTGGCGGCCGCAGGTGTCGGCGGTGAGGGTAAGCATCGTGCGGCCTTCGCTGGAGATCAGCTTGGAGCCTGCGGTGAGATAGACCGCTCCTTGTTCGCGAACGGTATCCATGGCGCTGTAGCGCTCGGCGATGTCGTCGGCGCTGAAGAACAGCGTGTCAGCCGCTTGATTGCCTTCCAGGTCTAAAATCCGCAAGGTTTGGCCCTGCTTCACGGTGCCAATATAGTGATCGCCCGCATTAACGGTAGTGCGGCTAATCGCGTTTTCGGGGCGTAAGGTACTCTCGATAATCATGGTTTTCCCCTTAAAGGCCGAGGTGGTATAGGCGGTTATTGGCAAAGCCACGGGCGTTTTCTGGCCGTGAGCGGTAGCAAGGATCGTCCTCTGTCGGTGGCTCAGCCGTACCTAACGCGATATCGACGCCACGGCGCGGGTAGTCAGTGGCAGGGTCCAGCGGGTGAGGGCAGGTATGCAACAATACGAGGGTATCCATTTCGAAGCGCAGCGTGACGCTGTTGCCCGGCTGGCAGTGGTTGCTGACATAGTGCAGCTTGCCTTCGTCATCGCTCTCGACGCGAGAGAACAGGTTGAAATTGGCAGCCATGTCTCGGCGGCCAAGCCCATACTTGGCGAGTTCGACCAGGAAGGCGTCGAAGCCGGTGCGTGTCCAGTCATTGTGGGCCTGCTGGTAGCTCACTGGCTGCCAGCCTTTGGCCAGCAAATGCTGGGGCATCAGGTTGCCGCCAACGCTGTCGTGCCAGCCAAGATCATCATGCGTGATCGAGGCAAAAATGCGGCCCATATCCGAGTAAAGGCAGTGGCCTTGGGTCAGTTTGAACGTGTGCTGGCACTTCAAGGTGTCCGGCAGGTTCAGGCGCTCCAGCAGGTTTTCTGGGTTGTAGCAGAGTAGCCCTACGTTGGTGTCAGCTTGCTCGGCGGTCAGGGTTAGCGTCGCGCCGCGACGTAGGCGAAGGGACCAGTGGTGCCCGCCGGGTAAATGGGTGGTGTAGTACGGTTCGCTATTCATGGCAGCGCTCGTCATAGCAGCGTCTCCTGAGTGTGGGT
Source organism: Halomonas sp. KX33721 (assembly GCF_001596805.1). NCBI lineage: Bacteria > Pseudomonadati > Pseudomonadota > Gammaproteobacteria > Oceanospirillales > Halomonadaceae > Halomonas > Halomonas sp. KX33721. The sequence goes on from NZ_LVIA01000004.1 coordinate 48,816, forward strand.
TTTCAGACCGCCCTGATGAAGTGCTTCCGTTAAGGCTGTCGCTGGACGGTCTCTCGAAATGGGCAGATCGTAGGTAATGGTGGCGCCATAGGCTTCTGGGGCTTGAGGGTCTTGGCGGGTTTTGTCGAATACCCATAGACGTGTGCCCAGCTCAAAGGCCTCTTTTAGGTCGTGGGTGATCATGAAGATGGTGAGCTGCTGCTCTTGCCAAAGTCGCGTGATTAATTCGTGCATGTCCTGGCGAATGCCGGGGTCCAGGGCACCAAATGGCTCATCCAGCAACAGCATGCGTGGCCGCATCATGAGCGCCTGGGCGATGGCTAGACGTTGCTGCATGCCGCCGGACAGCTCATGGGGATACTTATTAAGCGCGTGACTTAGGCCAACTTCTTCAATACGTGCTTGGGCTTTCGCAATCGCGTGCCGTTTGGCAGTGCCAAAACTTTTTCCAAGCAGCTTGGCACTATGCAGCTCATCGGCCATCATCACGTTGCCCAGCACAGTCAGGTGTGGAAAGACGGAATACTTCTGAAATACCACGCCACGGTCTGGGCCGGGTTCGTTAGGAATGGGCTTTCCATCTAATAGAAGGTTGCCTTTTGAAATGGCTTCGGTGCCTAGCAGCATCTTTAAAAACGTGGTTTTACCGCAGCCAGAGGCGCCTACCAGCGTGACAAATTCTCCCTGCTCGACGCTGAAATTAAGATTTTCAAGTACGACGTGATGGCCGTAGTGCTTTTCTAGGCGTTGGGCGGACAGTAGGCTCATGATTTGTCTCCTTCGCCCGAGTGGTACCAGGGAAAGGCAAGGCGCGATGTCCAGGCGAGAATCTGGTCAAGAAGGAACGCCAGCAGCGTAATCCACGCCACGTAGGGCAGAATCACGTCCATCGACAGGTAGCGGCGAACCAGAAAAATGCGGTAACCAAGCCCCTCTTGGGCGGCAATTGCTTCGGCAGCTATTAAAAACAGCCAGGCGCTGCCGAGGGCCAAGCGAGTGGCATTCAGTAGCCGCGGCGTGAGTTGGGGCAGTAGCACCCGCAACAGTACCTGCCAGGAGCTGGCTCCCAGGGTTTGTGCTTTGATCAGCTGTTCATCGGGAAGTCGCAGCGTATGGCCTTGCAGGTCGCGAATCAGAAACGGCGTCACCCCAATCACGATCAACGCGATCTTGGCGGCCTCACCGGTGCCAAAGGCGATGAATAGAATCGGAAGTATCGCCATCGGAGGGATGAGCGACGCGACGGTGACCAGCGGTGAGAGTTTGGCGCGGATGAGCGGAATGCCGCCGTTTAAAATACCCACTACGAGGCCGATGAAAGCGCTGATCGCCACGCCAATGAGAATCCGCTCTAAGCTGGCGAAAGTGTCTGTCCATAGAACGATTTGGCCAGTGCGTACGTTTTCTGCGGTGGCCAAATGATAAAATGAGCTTGCCATGGTGGCCGGAGTGGGCAGTAGCCGATCATTAGGGTTCTCGGCCAGTCGGGCATTGGAAAGGCTCAGGTAAACCATGGCCAATAACAGGAAAGGCAACAGTCCCAGCAGCCATCTGCTCCCTCGGGATGGGGCTAGATTAATGAGTCGCTTCATGGCGGATGTCCATCGAAGATAAAAGCAGAGGGAGCAGCCGTGGCTACTCCCATGGCGCTAGTTACTGAGCGTCGAGGTAAGCTTGGGTAAAGCTGGGGTCGAAGCGCAGTTGCACGTTGCTCTCGTCTCCGAAGACGCCGCTGGGTGTCTCAATGCCGACGACTTCTGCGTTTGGTGCCATGTCGCCTAGTAGGCCGTGCTGGAAGCTGAATTCAGCCACTCGCTGCATGGTGTCGAGTAGCTCTGGGCTTTCCATGAGCGCGATGGCTTCGGCGGGGTCGGTGTAGAGGTAGGTGGCGGCAAGTTGCTGACGATAACCGTCAATATCAGTGCCAGCGGCATCTGCCATGATGCCAAGCGCATTTTCATCATCTGCCTCGATGAGTCCCATCACTTCATACCAAGCGCCTACCAGGGCATGACCCAGTGCCGGGTTATCCGCCAAGGTTTGAGTATTCACGACCATCATGTCGAGTATCTCGCCGGGGATCTCAGCTGAGGTGTACACCACGTTGCTATCCGCCATATCCTCGATGGCACCTAACTGGGGGTTCCAGGCAGCGACGGCTTCTGTGGTGTCGCTCGCGAACAGGCCGACGATATCCGCATCGGACGTATTCACCGTTTCGATATCGCGTTCAGTCAAGCCAACGCTTTCGAGAGCACGGGCCAGAAAGTAGTGAGAGACGCTGAATTGAACGAGATTGACCTGACGGCCTGCGATATCGGCTAGGTCATCGCTGCCTTTCAGCACGATGCCATCATTGCCGTTGGAATAATCGTTGATAATCAGTGCGGTGGAGTCGACGCCGCTGGCCGCTGGAATCGTTAGAGCATCCATGTTGGTCATGGCACACCCATCGACGTTGCCAGAAGTGAACTGATTGATGGATTCCACGTAATCATTCACCTGCACGACATCGATACTAATGCCGTATTCGTCGGCCCACTTATTGACCACGCCTTCTACGTCGGCATAGGCCCAGGGCATCCAGCCGGCATAAATCGACCAGCAGACGCTAAAGTCGCTGCGTTCTTGCGCTTGGGTAGGTGTGATCGTCAAAGATGATGCTAGTAGCGCCGCGGTCAGCGGAGCTAGGGACAGGCTTTTGAGGGCAGAGCGGTTGGAACGGGTCATGAGAGCCTCCAGCGGCTAAGAAAAAACTCAGGGGGCATCGGCTCATCACTGTGCCTTATCCTCCCGGGCTTTTATCCCGCCGTGTAACCTTGCGCTTGCAAGGTCGATCGCTCTCGGACCAGCCACGTCCATCGGGGGCATATCATTGATGGCGTCGGAACCCTAGCGATCTATTGGAAACTCGATTGTGTGGCAGCGAAGGCAGCCAATACCCCATGTGTAACGATTAACTACACAGCAAAAAATCGGCCGCCATCGAAAAAGGTTTTTTATTTTAAAGGGTTATCAAGTTTCCGATGCTTCTCTATACGTTGAGTGCTCGCACGATGCGTTATCGTGGTGCGCAGATTTGCCGCGACGCACCACAATCACACAAACCTGTAGCGTAACGCTACAAAGGCGTCTTGCTCATCTTACCTGGCACTTCACGCACCAGCCGTGGCATGAGAAAGCCGGGTAAGTGTTCCAATAGTGCTTGTATGAGCGCTTGCGCCTCTTTGTCAGGCACGTCAAAGTGCGCGGCGCCCTGAACTGGGTCGAGTACGTGGAGGTAGTAGGGCAGCACGCCTGCTTCAAACAGCCGTTCCGAGAGGGCTGCGAGGGTAGGCACGTTGTCGTTAATGTCCCGTAATAGAACGCTCTGGTTTAGCAGCGTGACGCCTGCCTGTTTTAAGCGCGTGCAGGCATCCACCACGGCTTGGTCGATCTCATTGGCGTGGTTGATATGCAGCACGACGACTTTTTGTAAGCGGGTGCTGCCTAACCAGCTCAGCAGGCCTTCATCCACACGGTCGGGAATGACCACGGGCAAGCGGGTGTGAATGCGCAGCCGTTTTAGGTGAGGAATGCTCTCTAGCTGTTCAACCAGCCACGCCAGCTGCCGGTCGCTGGCGGCAAGGGGGTCGCCTCCTGATAGGATGGCTTCGTGAATCGAGGTGTCGGCACGTAGGTAGTCCAGCGCTTCCTGCCACTGGGCGCGGGAAGGCGAGTTCTCGCTATAAGGAAAATGGCGGCGAAAGCAGTAGCGGCAGTTGATTGCGCAGGCTGGGCTTGCTATCAGAAGTACCCGGTTTGCATATTTATGGATCAGCCCTTTGACGGGGCGGTGGTCGGCTTCCTCTAACGGGTCTGTGACGTAGCCCGGTGAGGCCAGTGTTTCATCGCCTATAGGCAGCACTTGACGCAACAGCGGGTCATTAGGGTCGTTGGGCTTAATGCGGGCAAGGTAAGCGTCGGGCACGCAAATATCGAACAGACGATGTCCGGCCTGCACTTCGGGCAGCCATTGGGCGTCTAAACCAAGGCGTTGGCAGAGCGTGTCGGGATCACGAATCGCATGAGAAAGCTGCTGCTGCCAGGAGGTTGAAACCTGGGCATGGGCGTGGTGACCAGCGATAATGATGTTCTCCTGCAAAAAGCCCTCCTTCGGGTTATCATGCGCGCACTTAGCGGCGTTGCTATTCGCAATGACGCAACTGACGGTAACGTAAGTGGCTGGCGGATCGCCGCACGTACGACATAGACAATTGAAACAGACCATTGAGAGGCATTATGGCGAACTATTCTACCAACGAATTCAAGGCAGGTTTGAAAGTAATGCTCGACGGCGACCCCTGTTCGATCGTTGAGAACGAGCTGGTGAAGCCGGGTAAAGGCCAGGCGTTCAACCGCGTGAAGCTGCGCAACCTGATGACAGGCCGTGTGGGTGAGAAAACCTTCAAGTCTGGCGACTCTTTAGAAGGCGCTGACGTCATGGATCTGGAAATGGAGTACCTCTATACCGACGGTGATATGTGGTACTTCATGAAGACCGACGGCTCGTTTGAGCAGTATGCGGTAGAGAAAAAAGCGCTGGGTGATACCGTCAAGTGGCTAAAAGAGCAGGTACCTTACATTCTTACCTTGTGGAACGATAAGGCCATTTCCGTAACGCCGCCTAATTTCATCGAGCTGGAAGTCGTAGAGACTGACCCAGGCCTAAAAGGCGATACGGCACAGGGTGGTTCTAAGCCTGCTACGCTATCTTCGGGTGCTGTGGTTCGCGTACCGCTGTTCATCAATCAGGGTGAAGTGCTGAAAATCGACACCCGTTCTGGTGAGTACGTATCACGCGCTTAACCGCGCGATGATAAAAGCGGCAGACATAGTCGCTTAAGCGTTTCGTTCATAAAGCCACGCGATACTGTTGCGTGGCTTTATGTTGTTAGGGAGAAGGGAATGACACTGAACTGGCAGCCAACGGCAACGATAGGCACCTTGCGCGAGCGCGCACGTTTGATCGCGACGGTGCGCGCCTTTTTTTGCTGCTCGGGGCATATGGGAGGTGGAGACGCCAGTGCTCGGCCAAGGGGGCAGCACCGACGTGCATCTAGTGTCGCTATCGTCGCTTGCCCGCACCGATAAAGGTCAGCGCAAGCTATGGCTGCAAACCTCGCCTGAGTTTCATATGAAGCGACTGCTGGCGGCCGACAGCGGCCCCATTTTTCAGCTGGCAAAAAGCTTTCGTGATGGCGAAGTGGGGGCTCGGCACAATATCGAATTCACCATGCTGGAGTGGTACCGCCCTGGTTTCACGCTGGCGCAGTTGATAGAGGAGACAACGGCGCTGGTGGAGCACGTATTGCCCCAGTCACCTGGCCCGGTGGTGTACTACCGTTATCGCGAACTCTTTCATCGCCACTTGGAGGTAGACCCGTTCACCACGTCGCTGGTCACGCTGCGGTCGCTAGCAGCAGAGCGGGGCAATATGTCGGCCCAAGCGCTAGCCGAGGAGGGGCGCGATACTTGCCTGGATCTGCTCATGGGAATGGTTATCGAGCCAACCTTGGGGCAACAGGAGCTTAGCGTAGTCGTTGACTATCCTGCGAGCCAAGCGGCGCTGGCGCGACGTCATCAGGATGCCGATGGCGAATGGGTGGCCTCTCGCTTTGAGCTATACCTGAACGGTATCGAGCTCGCCAATGGCTACGATGAGTTGACCGATGCCGAGGAGCAGCGCCAGCGTTTCGACGCAGATAATGCCGAGCGTCGCCGGTTGGGGCTGCCTGAAGTAGATGTCGATGCTCATCTACTGGCAGCGCTAGAACAGGGGCTGCCAGCCTCTTCCGGCGTGGCGCTGGGGCTGGATCGTTTGATCCAATTAGCGCTGGGTAAAGCGCGCCTGGAAGAGGTCTTGGCGTTTTCGACGGCTAACTGCTAACAACGCGGCCAGCCTGGCTCAGGGCGTTGGGGTGGCGAGGCTCTGCCCCATTTGCACTGTTGCCCCTAGCGCGTGGTTGCCAAACGCCACGGGTTTAGCGAAACACAACACGACGGTGGAGCCGAGCTTGAAGCGGCCCATCTCAGCACCTTTCTCCAGCACAATCGGCTGCCCGAAGCGCATGCGCTGAGGGTGGCCCGACAGCGGTGTTACTTGCCCAGACCAGACGGTTTCAATGGCGGCCACAATCATGGCGCCGACCAGCACCATCGCCATAGGGCCGTGCTCGGTATCAAAGATGCACACCAAACGCTCATTGCGGGCGAACAAGCCGGGCACGTAGTTGGCGGTGGCTTGGTTGACCGAAAAGAGTCGCCCCGGCACGTAGATCATTTCCCGCAGCGTGCCGGTCACTGGCATATGCACGCGGTGGTAGTCGCTTGGCGAGAGATAAACCGTCGCGAAGCTGCCGTTCAAAAACTCATCAGCTAACGCTTTGTCGCCGCCCAGCAGGGTTTGGACGGAAAACGTATGCCCTTTTGCCTGCACCAGTTTGCCCGCCGTGGTGAGGCGGCCAAACTGTGAAAGCGTGCCATCCGCAGGGCTCAGTAGACCTTCGCCCAGTGGGCGAGCATCCGCTTTCAGCGCGCGGGTAAAAAAGTCGTTGAATGTGGCGTAGGCGGTGGGGTCTGGCTCCAGCGCCTGGCTCATATCCACCTTAAAGCGCTTGATAAACGCTTTAATCAGGGTGTCTTTCACCCAGGGGGTATCGCACTGGGCAAACTTACCCGTCAGACGCGACAGCGCGTGTTGAGGCAAGGGGTATTGAAGTAGTGAAAAGGCTTTTTGGGAAAGGGTCACAGTAATATCTTCATTTCTCGATGGGTGTATCGTCGCGGTTGCCCCATTCACCCCAGGAACCCGCGTAGCCGCGTATATTAAAGCCTAGCGCTTTACCTACAAGCCAAGTAAAGCTGCTGCGGTGGTGGCTTTGGCAGTGGGTGGCAATTTCCTTATCGGGAGTGAGCCCTAGGGCATTAAGTTCGGTCATGAGCTCGGCGTAGTCGCGGATTCTCAGCGCCCGGCTGCGATCCATGGCGTCTAGCAATCCATGTTCACCGCACCGGGGATGTGTCCCAGGTGTTTATTGTTGCCGCGTTCTCCGTCGTACTCCGCTTTGGAGCGAGCGTCCCAGATGGCAAACTGTTTGTTGCCGAGCTTATCTTTGATCTCATCACAAGTGATGGCGGCACTGGGGTTAAGAATCTCGGCGTGGTATTCGCTGGGGGTTGGCGCGGTGAGTTCGGTGCTCTCTTCCAGACCGGCGTCGCGCCAGGCGTGAATGCCGCCGTTTAGATAGGAGTAGCGGGTGTGGCCGATCAGCTCCAGTGTCCAGAGCAGGCGAGCTGCCCAGCCGCCGCCTTCGTCGTCGTAAGCCACTACATGGGTGTCGCGGGTTAATCCCAGCGCGCTGAATAACTTGGAGAGAAACTCCACCGACGGCACGTCGTTCGGCACTGGGCCTTCGCCGCGCATCAAGTAGCGAAAATCCAGATAAATGGCGCCGGGAACGTGGCCCTGACGGTAGCTTTCGCCATTGGCGGGCACATCGATAATCAGCAGTTCAGGCGCCTGTAAGTGCTCTTGTAACTGCTCCGGCTCCACGATGAGTGGCAATAGATTGTGTTCTGATGAGTGGCTGGCGGTGCTCATATCCGGCTCCCTTAACATTAAGACAACTGCAACGAGGCTAACGGCGGTGTTGCCCTGGTCATTGTAGGTTCGTCACTGCGGATTCAAGCTATCGAGAATACGTCGATAGCTGGCGAAACGCTCTGGATGAATCTTGCCTGCCTCGACGGCGTCCAGTAAAGCGCAGCCCGGCTCATTGCGGTGGCGGCAGTCCCGGAAGCGGCAAAGGCCAAAATAGGGGTGGAACTCGATGAAACCATCGGTCACTTCCTGCTCGTCCAGATGGATCAGGCCAAACTCGCGAATGCCGGGCGAGTCGATAAGTTCGCCATTGCTGACTTCGTCGCTGCGCATGGCATAGAGACGCGCTGTGGTCGTCGTGTGCGTGCCTTTACGCGAATCTTCCGATAGCGCGCCAATACGCAGGGTTTCGTCGGGCAGTAGTAGGTCAATCAGCGATGATTTGCCCACGCCACTTTGGCCGACAAATACCGAAGTGCGGCCCGCGAGCTGCTGGCGCAACTTGTCCAGCCCTTCGGGGTTGGCCGTGGTGGTGCGTACCACCGGATAGCCTAGCTGGTGATAGCGCTCCAGCAGCTGACCGAGTTCGCCGCCATCGTCTGGCAGTAAATCGGTTTTATTCAGCACCAGCACAGGCGCGATGCCGGTAGCTTCAGCGGCTACCAGATAGCGGTCAATCAGGTTGGGGTGGGGTGCAGGCTCGACGGCGAATACAATCAGCAGCTGATCAATATTAGCGGCTACCGGCTTAAGCTGGCCGCGTGGGTCGGGGCGCTTCAAAATACTGTCGCGCTCTTCACGGGCAACCACCACGCCAGAGCCATCCTGGCCTGCCCGCCAGATCACTCGGTCGCCGGTTACCAAGCCATCTAGGTTGGCGCGCAGGTGGCAGCGTATAGGTGTGCCGTCGGCGTCACGCACTTCCAGAGTACGGCCAAAGTGAGCCATCACTCGACCCGGCTGCTCTGGGCCGTATTCGCCTGCAGAGAGCTTTTCGGCATCCTTGGAATTGCGCTTTTCAGCGCGCTGGGCGCGTTCGGCTTGAATCTTCTCGACTCGCCACTGCTGCTGGCGGCTTAATTTACGTTTGCTCATGACCACCTGATGATCGTTACAATAGAAGGCATTGTACCCACCTGGGCGGTCGACTGTCCTGTATGGGGTGCGGGTTAGCGCAATATAAGCGACACTTTTACTTTATTCGCCGATGTCAGGGCGAAACTGGCCAAGGAATGAATGCAATGAGCGAGCAAAGCGGCGCACCGCGTAGCGACCTGTTGGTATGGATTGATTTGGAAATGACCGGCCTGGAGCCGGATAAAGAGCGCATTATCGAGGTGGCGACACTCATCACCGATGCTCAGTTGAATGTCGTGGCAGAAGGCCCAGTGATCGCCGTCAAACAGCCCGATAGCCTCTTGGCCGGAATGGACGATTGGAACCAGAAAACTCACGGTGAGTCTGGGCTGGTGGCGCGGGTGAAAGCGAGCACCATCGAAACTAAAGAAGCCGAGCGCCAAACTCTCGACTTTTTACGCCAGTACGTGGTGGCGGGCTCCTCGCCGATGTGCGGCAACAGTATTCATCAAGACCGCCGCTTCTTAGAGCGGGAAATGCCCGACTTGTGGGCGTTCTTTCACTATCGCAACTTGGATGTCTCGACCGTCAAAGAGTTGGCGAAGCGCTGGAACCCCGGTGCGCTGGCGGGCTTCAAAAAGCAGAATGCCCACTTGGCGATGGATGATATCAAGGAGTCGATTGCGGAGCTTGCCCATTACCGCAGCACGTTTTTGCGTATTGAAGGTGGTGGCGACGAAGAGGAGTAGCCCTCATGCGCGTGTCGCGATACGCGCATCTCGCTTATGGCGCTGCTCGTCGAGCGCCCAGGCAACGTGTTCGCGTACTAGCGCGCTGGGATAGGCACGACGTGCCCACAGCGCTGCCTCGACGGCATCACTCCACGGAGCATTGCCTAACCCGACGGCAAGATTACGTAGCCAGCGCTCATAGCCAATGCGGCGAATGGGGCTGCCTGCGGTTTTGTCCAAAAATTCCTCTTCGCCCCAGCTAAACAGCGCAATAAGCGATGCGCGGTCAAGGTCATGGCGTGGGGAGAAGTCCTCTTCTTGGGTGATTTTTGTGAAGCGCGTGAACGGGCAAACGAGCTGACAGTCATCGCAGCCATACACGCGATTGCCCATGGCGCGACGGTACTCCACGGGAATCGCGCCGTGCAGCTCAATGGTGAGATAAGAGATGCACTTGCGCGAATCGACGACCTTATCGTCCACGATGGCCCCTGTGGGACAAGCGGTGCGGCAAGCGCTACAGCTGCCGCAATGCTCTTGCGCAAAAGGAGCATCGACAGGCAGTGGTAGGTCGGTATACAGCTCCCCAAGAAAGAACAGCGAGCCCGCTTTGGGATTCAGCAACATGGCGTTTTTACCGAACCACCCTAAGCCTGCTTTTTGGGCGAGCGCACGCTCCATCACCGGGGCGGAGTCGACGAAGGCGCGAAAACCAAATTTTCCTACTTCTTGCTCGATGTGCTTTGCTAACTGCGCCAAGCGTTTGCGCATTAATTTATGATAATCACGGCCCAGCGCGTAGCGGGAGACATAGGCACGGCTGGGTTGGCCAAGCACCTTGGCACTCTCTACTTCGGCGGGCAGGTAGTCCATGCGCACGCTGATGACCCGGCGGGTGCCGGGTTCCAGTTCGTCAGGTCGCGTGCGTTTGGTGCCGTGCTTCGCCATAAAGCCCATCTCGCCGTGGTAGCCTTTATCCAGCCAGTTGGTGAGGTGCGATTCGTGGTCGTTTAGATCAGTGTCAGTGATACCCACCTGCTGAAAGCCCAGCTCGCGCCCCCACTGTTTAATCAGTGCGGCAAGCTGGCGAAGCTGTTCTGCGGATAGCCGTTCGTGAGTCGGGTGTTCACGCGACGGCTGGTTGCGAGACAGTGAAAAAGTCGTGGAACTTGGCATGGTCAGTCAACGGTGGTGCGTTAAGCGCGCTATGCTAACGCATTAGCCTCTGCCACAACATGCCGTGCGTGCCTAAGCTGACACTGGCTGTGTTTAAGCGTTGATTTAGTACCCTATTAAGGAGCAATCGTGTCTACGTTGAGTACCTCTTCGCTACGCCCCCTTTATAAGGCGTCTCAAGTGCGCGAGCTGGATCAGCGCACCATTGCAGGCGGTATCGAAAGCTTTGCCCTAATGCAGCGAGCCGCCTCTAGCGCTTGGCACAGCTTTCGTTCCCGCTGGCCTCAGGCGCGCAGTGTCACGGTGCTTTGCGGCGGCGGTAATAACGGCGGCGATGGGCATGTATTGGCGGCGCTGGCTATGCAGTCGGGGCTTAAGGTGCAGCGCCTTTCCCTCAAGCCGCGAGACGCGCTTTCTGGCGACGTTGCCCGTGCCGCGGAGCTGGCAACGGCCGCCGGGGTAGGGTTTGAAGAGTGGCATCCGCACACTACGCTTGTCGGCGAGGTCATTGTCGATGCGTTGCTGGGTACCGGGCTTTCCGGCGAGGTCGAAGGTAGCATTAAGCAGGCCATTAAAGCGATGAATACGGCATCTCAGCCCGTGATGGCGCTGGATATTCCGTCGGGCATTTCAGCCGATACTGGCGCGATGTTAGGCACGGCAGTGGAAGCTGCCTGCACGGTGACCTTTATTGGCGATAAAATTGGTCTGCATACAGGCGATGCCCCAGCGTATACCGGCGATATCGATTTTCGCCCGCTGGGCGTCAAAGCCCAAGCATTTTTTGATATTCCGCCTACCGCTTGGCGGCTGGATGATGCGCTGCTAGGCGAGGCTTTCACTCCACGTTCTCGTACTAGCCATAAGGGCAGCTTGGGGCATGTGCTGGTGATGGGCGGTGCGCCGGGCTTTGGTGGCGCAGCGCTGCTGGCTTCCCAGGCGGCTGCACGCTTGGGTGCCGGTAAGGTAACGTTGGCCACGGCACACGAACATATCACCGCAAGCCTAGTGCGCTGCCCAGAAGTCATGGCGCGGGCGGTGCGCAGCGGTGCCGATGCGGCTGAATTGCCATCAACGGCGGATGTGGTGGTGATTGGGCCAGGGCTTGGGCAAGAGTCCTGGGGGCAGGCGATGTTGCAAAGCGCGCTTCAGGCTTCTTCACCGCTGGTGGTGGATGCCGATGCGCTCAACCTGTTGGCAAGCCGCTGGCCAGGCCTCCGCCGGGATAACTGGATGCTCACGCCTCATCCTGGTGAGGCAGCAAGGCTGCTGGGGTGCTCTGTGTCTGATATCCAAGCCGACCGGCCTGAGGCTGCCCGTGCATTGCAACGCGCTCGTGGCGGTATAGTGATATTGAAAGGAGCAGGCAGCCTGATTGCCGGGCCGAGCGGATTGGTGGTTTGCCCTTACGGGAATCCAGGCATGGCGAGTGGCGGGATGGGAGATGTATTAAGCGGTATGTTAGGCGCTTTGGTGGGGCAGTTTAATAGCCTGGAGCAGAGCGCATGGCTGGGTGTGATGACACACGCTTTAGCGGGGGATGAAGCCGCTAAAGCAGCGGGCGAGCGTGGCCTGTTAGCAAGTGATCTGGCATCCTATGCACGAGTGTTAATTAACCCGTGAAGGCGGCCAACATGCAGGTGCAATTGAACGATGAAGCGGCCCACGTCGCTTTTGGCGAAGCGCTGGGTCAAGCGCTAAAAGGTCACGGGCGTATTTATTTAGAAGGCGACTTAGGGGCAGGTAAAACGACCTTAACGCGCGGCATTTTGCGGGCCTACGGTTATCAAGGGGCGGTGAAAAGCCCCACCTACACCTTGGTAGAGCCTTATGAGCTTGGCAATCAACGTATTTATCACCTTGATTTGTATCGCCTAGCAGACCCGGAAGAGCTGGAGTTCATCGGTGGACGCGATGTGCTGGCCGACGATGCGCTATGTCTGATTGAGTGGCCGAGCCGAGGGGAGGGCTGGTTGCCCGCCCCAGATCTGCGTATTCAACTGAGCGTTGCTGAAACTGGACGCGTCGCGCTATTAAACGCCGGTAGTTCTCTTGGCGAAGATGTCATAGAGCAACTGGCGCGTCAGTGTGTCGGGATGCAACAGGAGTGTGGTGTGCTTCAATGGATATGAAAAACCCACTGGCTCGTTTAATAGGTCAGTTAGCAACTGGCTGCGCGGTTTTATTGGTAGGTACCGCCACTCTGCAGGCGGCCACCGTTGAGAGCATGCGACTCTGGGCAGCGCCCGATCATGCTCGTTTGGTGTTTGATCTTACCGCTGCCGCAGAGGCCAATGTGTTTTCATTAGAAAACCCGTCGCGCCTAGTCATTGATCTTGATGAGAGCCAGCTGAATACCGACGTATCAACACTGCCGCTAGATGGCAGTGCGATTGCGGAAGTGCGAACCGGCGTGCGGGATGGTGGTGGCCTGCGGGTCGTGCTTGAGTTGAATCGTGATATTGAGCCGCGCCACTTTACGCTACCGCCTAATGATCAGTATGGCCACCGTCTTGTGGTGGATTTGGAGTACCCTGGCGAAAGCGCTGTGGAGAACCCTATCGACCCTATTGAGGCGATGATTCGTGACCAGGAGATGCTGGCGCAGCGCTCGGCTCAGGCCCAGTTGACCGGTGTGGAAGCTGACGTTTCTACACCTACGCCCGCGCAGCCTCCCGTCGAGGTTCAGCCCGCTCAGCCTCACCCACAGCGTGACATAATTATTGCTGTTGATGCGGGGCACGGCGGCGAAGATCCCGGTGCGATTGGCCCATCGGGTACTCGTGAAAAGGATGTGGTGTTGGATATCGCCCGACGGCTGGCTGCTGAGGTGAATCGAACCCAAGGCTTCAAAGCTGTGTTGATTCGTGACGGTGACTATTATTTGGGTTTACGCCAGCGTACTCAGCTTGCCCGCGAGCAGAAAGCTGACTTCTTTGTATCGGTACATGCCGATGCGTTTACCAGTCCAAGGCCCCAGGGTAGCTCGGTTTATGCGCTTTCACAGCGGGGGGCAACGTCAGAAACGGCTCAGTGGCTGGCGGATAGCGAGAACCGCTCCGACTTGATTGGTGGCGTCGATGGCAGTTTGTCGCTGCGTGATAAAGACCAAGTATTGCGCGGGGTGCTGCTGGATCTCACCATGACGGCTACGCTCAACGACTCGCTCTCGATTGGCGGGCAGGTGCTTGAACAACTTGGGCGCGTGAACCGGTTGCATAAATCGCGGGTAGAGCAGGCGGGCTTCATGGTGCTGAAATCGCCGGATATTCCCTCGCTACTGATTGAAGTGGGCTTTATCTCAAACCCAGATGAAGAGCGCCGCCTGCGCGACCCGGTGCATCAGCAGGGGCTAGCAACGGCCATTTTCAGTGGCTTGCGCAATCATTTTCAGCGTAACCCGCCCCCAGCGAGCCTGCTGGCGTGGCAGCGCGATAATCAGCGTAGCCCTACCGGAAACGAGTACCGCATTCAGTCCGGTGATACGCTATCGGCGATTGCGATTCGCCACGGCGTACCGGTGAGCCAGCTAAAGCAAGCGAACGACCTGAATGGCGATGTTATCCGTGTGGGTCAGGTGCTGCGTATCCCCAGTTCTTAAGCCGTTGTTTAAGCGTCTGGGCTAGAAACGGGTGCTTAAGAAATCGTTTTGATGATTAGCTTCTGAGGTGTTGGTTGACTGAATTAAACTCGCTGTCTGGCCGTATTCATGTGCTCGACCCCCGCTTAGCGAACCAAATCGCGGCGGGCGAGGTGGTCGAGCGCCCCTCGTCAGTGACAAAAGAGCTGATTGAGAACGCCATTGATGCGGGCAGCCAGCGTATTGAAGTAGAGATCGAGCAGGGCGGTGCCCGGCTGATTAAAGTGCGCGACGATGGTATCGGTATTGGCGAGCAGGACTTGCCCCTGGCGCTGGCCCGCCATGCCACCAGCAAAATCAGCAGCCTGGAGGATCTAGAAGGCGTTAGTTCGCTGGGTTTCCGCGGCGAGGCACTAGCATCTATCAGCTCCGTCTCGCGCCTAGAGCTAGTCTCTAATGCCGATGAAGACCCCCGCCAGGGGTGGCGGGTAGTGGCGGAGGGCCGTGGCATGGAGGCCAGGGTAACGCCCGCGCCGCACCCCCGAGGCACCAGTGTTTCTGTGCGCGATCTGTTTTTTAATACGCCAGCGCGGCGCAAGTTCTTGCGCACTGAAAAGACCGAGTTTGCCCACGTGGAAGAGGCGTTTCGTCGTCAAGCGCTGTCGCGCTACGACATTGCCTGGGTACTGAGGCACAATCAAAAAGTGGTGCACCAGCTGCCGCCGGGCAATATGCCCACTGCGCGCGAGCGCCGTATTGCCTCCCTGCTGGGTAAAAATTTTATTGAGCATGCGCGTTATATTGAACGCGAAGCGGGTGGCCTTAGGTTAAGCGGCTGGGTGGGGCTGCCGACCCACTCTCGCTCCCAGGCTGACCAGCAGTACTTCTTCGTCAATGGCCGGGTCGTGCGTGACCGCTTAGTGGCGCATGCGGTGCGCCAGGCCTACCGAGACGTGCTGTATAACGGTCGTCATCCGGTTTTTGTACTCTATCTTGAGCTGGACCCGGATGTGGTCGACGTTAACGTCCATCCCACCAAGCATGAAGTGCGCTTTCGTGATGGCCGGATGGTCCATGACTTTCTCTATTCAAGCTTGCACCACTGTCTAGCGGCTTCAAAGCCTTCCGAAGAGGAGCAGTCCTCGCCAGAAGATCATCCGGTGCCTGTTGTCCCTGAAGCGGCCACAACGGAAGAGCCGCCCGCGCCACGTTGGCAGCAGCAGGGCATGCCGCTATCGGAGGGGGCGGATCGGCACCCCGGCGCCGAGCGGGTGCGCCGGTTTATGCAAGGGTATCAGGCGCTCCATCCTGATCACGAAGAGACGCTGTTAACGCCTCAACCAAGCCCGCCCGGCCAGCGCCCAGCTGCTAACGAAGTGCGCGAAGCGCCGCTTGCTATGCCTGCCCACGATGCCACCGCGGCACCGCCGCTGGGCTTTGCGTTAGGCCAGTTGCATGGCGTGTATATCCTGGCTCAAAACGCCCAGGGGTTGGTGTTGGTCGATATGCATGCGGCTCATGAGCGGATCGTATATGAACGCATGAAAAACCAACTGGCGGCGGCTAAAGGGATCGATACGCAGCCGCTGTTAGTGCCCGTATCGCTGGCGGCGAGTCGCAGCGAAGTGGCTACTGCAGAGAGCGAACGTGACGCTATTGCTCAGCTAGGCGTTGAGTTGGATGTGGCAGGCCCCGAGACGCTGCTGGTGCGCCAACTGCCCGCTCTGCTGGCTCAGGCCGACCCTGAAGCGCTGGTGCGTGAAATGCTTGAAGAGCTAGCTCGATTTGGCCGTACGCATCAGGTAGAGGCGCGTATTCATGAGTTGCTGTCTACCATGGCGTGCCATGGCAGCGTGCGTGCCAATCGTCGTTTAACGCTCGATGAAATGAATGCCCTGTTGCGCGATATGGAACGCACCGAGCGCAGCGATCAGTGCAATCACGGTCGCCCTACTTGGACGCAAATGAGCATGCAAGCGCTCGACCGACTTTTTTTACGTGGCCAGTAATGATGAAGACAATAAACGGAGTGCGGTAAACAGATGGCTGATACACGCCCCTGGGCGATATTTTTGATGGGGCCTACTGCCGCTGGAAAAACCGACGCGGCAATAGCGCTCCACGAGCAGTTAGGTCACGAGCTCATCAGCGTGGATTCCGCCATGGTCTACCGGGGAATGGATGTGGGCAGCGCTAAGCCCAGCGCTGAGGAGCTTGCGCGGGCACCCCATCGGCTTATTGATATTCGCGACCCTGCCGACCCTTACTCCGCGGCAGATTTTCGTGAAGACGCCCTGCAAGAGATGCGGCAAATCAGCGCGGCTGGGAAAGTGCCGCTGCTGGTAGGCGGCACAATGCTTTACTTTAAACGCTTAGTGGAAGGTGTCGCGAACCTGCCTTCTGCGGATGCCGCTATTCGTGAACAGCTTGAAGTGAAGCGACAAGCCGAAGGCTTAGCGGGCTTGCATCGCGCACTCGCTGAAGTGGACCCGACTTCGGCGGCGCGTATTCATCCTAATGACCCCCAGCGGTTAATGCGGGCTTTGGAAGTGTTTTACGCCAGCGGTCGACCCATGAGTGAACTGTGGGCCGAACAGCAGCCTGAAACCTTTCCGTGGCGGGTGTTGTCGATAGCGCTAGCGCCTAATGATCGTAAGATACTTCATCAACGTATTGCCCAACGTTTTGAAACAATGTTGGGTGAGGGCTTGATAGATGAGGTGGCCGCCCTCAGAAAGCGTAATGATATTCATCTTGGCTTGCCATCGATGAAGAGTGTTGGCTACCGTCAAGTATGGGAATATTTAGACGGCGCTTACGATCAGGGCGAGCTGGTGTCACGAGGGGTCATTGCCACTCGGCAGCTAGCGAAGCGTCAGCTCACTTGGTTGCGTAGCTGGCCGTCACTTAACTGGATAGACTCGCAGCAGCCAGACGCATTGGATAAGCTTCTGAAATTCGTGCGTGACAGCGGTGCTTAGCGTAAGATAGTGATTTCGTAAGCAAGTGTTTTCGAGTGGCCGGCGAGCGCTTTTGACACACCGGGCCTTTCGGGCAACAAGATTGCGGCGTAGCACCAGTAGGGCACGCCATTTGATAACCAACCCCAACGACAGTTTTAGGGAGAGCAACATGTCCAAAGGGCAGTCCCTTCAAGACCCGTACCTGAACATCTTGCGCAAGGAGCGCATTCCGGTCTCTATTTTCCTGGTAAACGGCATTAAGCTGCAGGGCCAGATTGAATCGTTTGACCAGTTTGTCATCTTGTTGCGCAATACCGTCAGTCAGATGGTTTATAAACACGCTATTTCCACGGTAGTGCCTTCACGCAATGTGCGTTTGCCGGCACAAGACCCTTCAGCATCTGATGCTGAACTCTAACACTGCTGGATAGCAAGAGAGTCCACGAGGTATTGATTGTTTTTTGAACGCCCAGAAGCCGGTGAAACGGCAGTTCTTGTTCACGTAGATTTCTATGATGAGCAGGCGCGTGAAGACCCGGGTGAGTTCTTGGAGCTCGTGCGCTCTGCTGGCGCAGAGCCCGCGACATTGCTCACAGCCAGCCGACAGCGCCCTGATTCCCGTACGTTTATTGGGTCAGGTAAGTTGGATGAGCTGCGGGCAATGCTCGCAGCTCATCAAGCGGAACTGGTGATCTTCAACCACAGTTTAAGCCCTTCCCAGCAGCGTAACCTTGAGAAGGAACTCAAGTGTCGTGTCTTGGATCGCACCGGTCTGATTCTCGATATTTTTGCGCAGCGGGCACGAACACATGAAGGTAAGCTGCAAGTAGAGCTTGCCCAGCTTGAGTATATGTCCACACGCCTGATTCGCGGCTGGACACACCTTGAGCGCCAAAAAGGCGGCATTGGCCTGCGCGGTCCTGGCGAAACCCAGCTAGAGACTGACCGACGGCTGCTGCGCGGCCGCATTAAATCTATTCATAAACGGCTCGATAAAGTACGCAGCCAGCGCGAGCAGAATCGGCGTGCTCGGGCTCGGGCGGAGATCCACAGTGTTTCGCTGGTGGGTTATACCAACGCGGGTAAGTCGACGCTGTTTAACGCGTTGACCAGCGCTGAGGTTTATGCGGCTGATCAACTGTTTGCTACCCTGGATCCAACGCTCCGTCGGCTTGAAATCGAAGACGTTGGGCCCGTTGTTATGGCGGATACGGTTGGTTTTATTCGCCATTTGCCGCATAAGCTGGTGGAGGCCTTTCAGGCGACGCTGCAAGAGGCGGCCGAGGCAACTTTGCTGGTGCATGTCATCGATGCAGCTGACCCAGATCGAGAGCTAAACGTTGAGCAAGTCGATAATGTGCTCAAAGAGATCGGTGCTGACAGCGTGCCGGTGCTCAAAGTCATGAATAAAATCGACAAGCTAGACAGCGCCCCGCGCATTGAGCGCGACGGCCATGGCGTGCCAGAGGTAGTTTGGCTGTCTGCTCAGCAGGGCCACGGGCTTGATCTATTGCATGAAGCTTTGACCGAGCGCCTTGCCAATGACGTGATTGGTTTTTCGCTTACACTGTCACCAGAGCAGGGTAAGTTACGCGCTGGCTTGCATGAGCTTAACGCCGTACGCGAAGAGAGTTTTGATGAGCAAGGGCGCTCCGTGTTGGATGTGCGCTTGCCCAGGCGCGACTTTAACCAGTTGATGGCTCAACTGGGTGAGCGTGCCAATACCTATTTACCAGAAGCATTACGCGAATCTGACGAATGGTAGCCCATCAAGTACCTACTCCACAGTCATTGACTGTGGAGTTGTGGTACACGATTGATATAGCAACAATATCAAAAGCACCCGGCCTTGCATAAGCACAAGGCAAAGTGCAGGTGAACACCTTAGTGGAGACGAAGTATGGCCTGGAATGAGCCCGGTGGTGGCAACCAGCACGACCCCTGGAGTGGTGGTGGTCGACGTGGTAACAGCGGCGGCGATCGCGGTGGGAGCAATGGTGGTGGCAATAACGGCAATAAAGGTGGCAACAATCAAGGGCCACCCGATCTTGACGAAGCGCTGAAAAAATTCCAAGACAAGCTGAACGGCATGCTTGGCGGCGGCAATAAGAAAAGTGGCGGGGGCGGTAATGGTAAAAGCGGGGGCGGTAAACCTCGCAATTCCTTTGCGTTGCCGGGCCTCTTGATTATTGTTGCGCTTGCCATTTGGGCTGCCTCAGGCTTTTACTTGGTTGACCAGTCTGAGCGTGGGGTTGTACTGCGCTTTGGTGAGTACCAAGGCATTGTTGAGCCAGGCCTGCAGTGGAATCCACCGCTGATTGATGATGTGCGCATGGTAAACGTAACACGCGTTCGTTCCGTCTCTCAGACCCAGTCCATGCTGACTCGCGACGAGAACATCGTTGAAGTGGAAATCTCTGCGCAGTACCAAGTCGCCAACCCGCGTGACTTTGTACTTAACGTACGTAATCCCGCTCTCTCTATTGAGAATGCGCTGGATTCTGCACTGCGTCATGTGGTCGGTGGTACGGATATGATTGATATCCTGACCTCTGGTCGTGAGATTTTGGGTAGCTCGGTGGCGAGCCGTCTGCAAGCATACTTAGATGCCTATGGTGCCGGTATTCGTCTGCAAACCATCAACATTGAATCAACATCTGCACCTGCACCGGTTATTGATGCCTTTGATGATGTTATTCGTGCTCGCGAAGATCGCCAGCGGACCATCAACGAAGGTATGGCTTATGCCAACGCGATCATCCCAGCTGCACAAGGCCAAGCTCAGCGTGTTGTAGAGCAGGGCCAGGGTTACCGGGAGTCGGTAGTCGCTGAAGCGCAAGGTCAAGCCAACCGTTTTAATGCGCTGTTAACTGAGTACCGTAATGCGCCAGAGGTCATGCGTGAACGTATGTATCTGGATGCAATTGAAGAAGTGTTTGGTAGCACGCCCAAGGTGCTGTTGGATGTGAGCGAAAATGCTCCGCTGATGTACCTGCCGCTAGACCAGATGCGCGGTAACAGTGGTAGTGACAGCAGTTCAACGACTGATAGCAGTGGCGATAGCAGCAGCGATGCGATTGATCCGCGCGTGCTGGAGTCGCTGCGGGGCAGCCAAAGCAGCTCCTCATCGTCGTCTAGTAATAACCCTATCCGCAGGGAGGGCCGCTAAATGATTAATAATCGATCCCTGCTTATCGTAGGTGGCTTGGCCGCCGTGGCGTGGCTAGCAAGTAACAGCCTATACGTAGTGGATGAAACCGAGCGTGCGGTGAAGCTGCGTTTTGGTGAAGTCATCGAAGAGAATATTCAGCCGGGCCTGCATGCCAAAATTCCGATTGCTCAGACAATTCGTAAATTTGACACGCGTTTGCTGACACTGGATACCGATACCAGCCGTTACCTGACCCTTGAGCAGAAAGCGGTAATCGTAGACTCCTACGTAAAGTGGCAAGTGATTAACCCCACTCGCTACTACGAGGCGACCGCAGGTGATGAGATGATGGCGATTCGCCTGATTCAGCCACGGGTCGATGAGAGTCTGCGTAACGAGTTTGGTCGCTTGAACCTTCAGGAAATCATTGCCGAGCGCCGTGATGACCTAATGACAGGCCCGACAGCAGAGCTTGACGAGCTGATGCGTGAAGAGCTCGGCGTGGCGATTCGCGATATCCGTATCAAGCGTATCGACCTGCCGGAAGATGTCTCTGCCGCTGTGTTCGAGCGTATGCGTTCAGAGCGGGAGCGTGAAGCCCGTGAGTGGCGCGCCCAGGGTCAAGAAGAAGCTGAGCGTATTCGTGCTAACGCCGACCGCCGCCGTCAGGTTCTGCTTGCTCAAGCAAACGAGCGCGCCGAAACCCTGCGTGGTGAAGGTGACGCCGAGGCAGCTGCGATCTTCTCCCAGGCTTACGGCCAGGATCAGGAGTTTTTCGCTTTCTGGCGCAGTCTAAACGCCTATCGTGAAAGCTTCTCTGGCGATGGCAACCTGCTGGTGCTTGAGCCGGATAGCGACTTCTTCCGCTACCTGCGTAGCGCAGTGCCTAATAGCGCTGAGTAATGGCGCGGAACCCCGTCAAGCGGTGTGCTTGGCGGGGTTCATCTAGCGCATAAACGTGATAGACTTTATCTACCGGGCGTCGCCCGGTTTTTTTGTGGCCCTCGTTTCGTGAACGTTTCCACGCAGCGCCTTGTGAGGCTGTTGGTGGTGTCGTCAGAAGGGGCCTTCATCGTCTCGCAGGATTGTTCACATGACCATCGCTGACCGCTGGCTATTGCCCGACGGCATGGATGAGGTGCTGCCGCCTCAGGCAAGCCGCATGGAAGAGCTGCGCCGTGCGCTGCTTGATCTTTACCATTGCTGGGGCTACGACCAAGTAATGCCGCCGCCGGTGGAGTTTTTGGACTCCTTGCTGACAGGTACCGGCACAGACCTCGACCTTCAAACGTTCAAGCTTACCGACCAACTGACGGGCCGTATGATGGGCGCATCTGCCGATGTGACGCCTCAAGTTGCGCGTATGGACGCTCACTCCCTAAAACGCCAAGGCCCGGTGCGTCTGTGTTACTGCACCAATGTGCTGCGCGCAAAGGCCGACCAGCATCAGGGCGGCCGAAGCCCCGTACAGGTTGGTGTGGAGCTGTTTGGTCATGCAGGCTTAGAGGCTGATAGTGAAATTATCCACTTAGCATTAGCAAGTCTGCATGCGGCGGGCGCTGATGAAATTCACCTGGCGTTGGGCCACATTGGTATTTACCGTAGCCTTGTAGAGGCCGCTGCACTCAGCGATGAGCAAGAGCGTGCGCTATTTGAGGCCTTGGCGTTAAAATCACCGGGTCAGCTAGCAGAGCAAGTGAACGACAGTGTGAGCGATCCTGTGCTGGCCGATATGCTGATGGCCTTGGGTGAGTTACATGGCGATGCCAGTGTGTTGGCCCAGGCCCGCGAGCGCTTTGCAGGTGCGCCTGCGCCTGTAACTGCAGCCCTCGACCAGCTAGAAGCGCTTTATAAAGGTGTTCTGGCGCGCTTTGATGTCTCGCTCTATTTTGATCTGGCAGAGCTGCGTGGCTATCAATACCACACCGGTATGATGTTCGCGGCTTACGTGCCGGGTTATGGCCATGCGCTGGCCAAAGGCGGGCGCTATGATGATACCGGGCGCGTGTTTGGCCGTGCACGGCCTGCCACCGGTTTCTCGATGGACCTGAAACAACTGGCATCGCTGGCACTGGCTTCACCCAGCCGGGGTGCAATTTGGGCTCCTGCCCAAGAAGAAGAGTCGCTTAACGCTGCCATTGTGGCGCTGCGTGAGCAGGGTGAACGCGTAATTCAAGCGCTGCCTGGGCAGCGTACTGGGCCGGCGGAGCACAGCTGTGACCGCCGTCTTGAGTTTATCGATGGTCGTTGGCAGACAACGACCCTGACACAAGAGACGAGTGCATAATGGGTAAGAATGTCGTAGTCCTGGGTACCCAATGGGGTGATGAAGGCAAAGGCAAGATCGTTGACCTGCTCACCGAATCCGCCTCTGCTGTGGTGCGCTTCCAAGGCGGCCATAACGCAGGCCACACGCTGGTCATCGACGGTGAGAAAACCGTTCTTCACCTGATTCCTTCAGGCGTGCTGCGCCCTGGTAAAACCTGCGTGATTGGCAACGGTGTTGTGCTCTCGCCGGAAGCGCTGATCAAAGAGATCCGCGAGTTGGAAGCGAAGGGCGTGCCCGTGCGTGAGCGCCTGCGTCTTTCTCCGGCGTGCCCGCTGATTCTGCCTTACCATGTGCGCCTAGACCAAGCGCGTGAGAAAGCCCGCGGTGTTGCCAAAATCGGTACTACTGGTCGTGGTATTGGCCCGGCGTACGAAGACAAAGTGGCTCGTCGCGGCCTGCGTTTGGGCGATATGCTTCATCGCGAGCGGTTTGCCTCCAAACTGGGTGAAGTGCTCGACTACCACAACTTTGTACTGGTGAATTACCACGGTGAGCCGGCGGTAGACTTCCAGGAAGTGCTGGATAGCGCCATGCAAATGGCCGAGGAGCTGCGTCCGATGGTCAGCGATACGGTCAGTATGGTTCATGACCTGCGTAAAGCCGGTGAGAATATCCTGTTTGAGGGTGCTCAAGGCTCGCTGCTGGATATCGACCACGGTACCTACCCCTATGTGACCAGTTCGAACACCACCGCGGGTGGTACGGCGACTGGTTCTGGTGTCGGTCCGCTCTACCTGGACTACGTGCTGGGTATTACCAAAGCCTATACCACTCGTGTCGGCTCCGGCCCGTTCCCCACCGAGCTGTTTGACGATCACGGCCGTCACCTAGCTGAGCGTGGCCATGAGTTTGGTGCTACTACGGGCCGCCCGCGTCGCTGTGGCTGGTTTGATGCCGTTGCCTTGCGTCACGCGGTACAGATCAACTCGGTATCGGGTATCTGCCTGACCAAGCTGGACGTACTGGATGGCTTGGAAAATATCCGCGTGTGTGTCGGCTACCGCAGCAAAGATGGCGACGTGCTGGATAACCCGGTGGATTCAGAGGGCTACGAAGCGGTAGAGCCGGTCTATCACGATCTGCCAGGCTGGAAAGAGTCCACGCTGGGCGCTAAGAAGGTGGAAGACTTACCGGCTAATGCCCGTGCATACATCAGCTTCCTCGAAGAGCAGGTAGGCACTAGCATCGATATCATTTCTACCGGTCCCGATCGTATTGAAACCATCGTGCTGCGCAACCCGTTCGAAGGCTAGGTCGTACACCTTCAGGTGATACTAAAAGGGCGGCTTGGTCGCCCTTTTTCGTGCTTAGAAATCGATGCCTCGCCGGGCCTGAAGGCCGTTGTTAAAAGCGTGTCGCACCTCCTGCATGTCGGTCACGGTGTCGGCCATGGCCACCAGCTCACGGTGGGCATTTCGCCCGGTAATGATCACGGTTTGTTCCTGCGGACGGTCCAGTAGCGCCTGTTTGACCGTGGCGATATCGAGATAGCCAAACTTCAGCATGTAGGTGAGTTCGTCCAACACCACGAGATACATCTCGGGGTCTGCCAGCATTTTCTGCGCTTCTTGCCAGACCTCCAGACAGGCGGCGGTGTCCGCTTCGCGATTTTGCGTATCCCAGGTAAAGCCGGTTGCCATGATAGCGACGCTCAAATGAGGATCGGCTTCCAGCCGATTGCGCTCGCCACACTCCCATAACCCCTTGATGAACTGCACCACGCCTACTTTGTAGCCATAACCCAGCGCGCGCGTGACGGTGCCCCAGGCGGCGGTGGTTTTGCCTTTTCCGTTGCCCGTGTTGATGAGCAGCATTCCGCGCTGCTCGGTGGCATTGGCGACTTTTTGGTCCACTCGCGCTTTGAGTTTTTCCATCGATGCTTTATGGCGGGTATCGCGATCACTCATGGTCTCTCCTCGTTGAAAGAGTACAGGGCTATGTCAGCAGGTTACGACAGAGGCGCACAATTTAACATCGCCCTGAGAGGTGTTTGTATAGCTTTTAAGCTTGATGTGACCGGCTTGCAGAGTTTTTGTCCAGCTTTTTCTAAGAGAATTGGCCGGTTGGGGGCTTGCTGCTCTAGAATGGTGGGTCATGTCTTGTCAGGAATAGTGTCATGCCCTCATTTGATATCGTGTCAGAATTCGATCAGCACGAAGCCGCCAATGCGGTTGACCAAGCAAACCGTGAAGTACAGTCACGGTTTGACTTTAAAGGTGTCGATGCCAGCTTCACGTTGGAAGGCGATAAGGTGCTGCTCGAGGCCGAAGTAGATTTCCAGCTCAAGCAAATGCTGGACGTGTTGCGTAACCGACTGATTGCCCGCGGTATCGACGCACGTTGCATGGACGTTAAAGACGCGGTGCTGTCTGGTGTGAAGGCGCGCCAGGAAGTAGAGCTCAAGCAGGGCCTCGACCAAGCAGAAGCCAAAGATGTGGTAAAGCGTATCAAAGGCAGTAAGTTGAAAGTACAGGCTCAAATTCAGGGCGAGAAGGTGCGCGTAACGGGTAAAAAGCGCGATGATTTGCAGAGTGTGATGGCACTACTGCGCGGTGAAGAAGGGCCTGATTTGCCGCTGCAGTTTGATAATTTCCGCGATTAACGATTATAAGAAATATTCATTGAGTAGCGCAGCGTTTGCGCTACTCGACTACTTAAAGCTTACAGGAGTTTCGCATTATGTCTGATCCGCAGCCGGTTTATTTAAGCGACTATCAGCCGCCCGCCTACCAAGTGACCCATACCGAGCTGACGTTTGATCTTGACCCCACCGCGACCCGTGTTAAAGCACGCCTTACCGTAGAGCGCCACGCCAGTGCTGAACAAACTACGCCGCTGGTGCTGAACGGCGAACACCTGACGCTGCACGCGCTCGCGATCAACGGCCAGGCGCTCGCTGAGGCCGATTACCAGCTCACCGATGAGACGCTCACAATTCCCAGTGTTCCGGCAGCGTTTACCCTGGAGAGCGAAGTCGAGATTTCTCCTAGCAGTAACACTGCCTTAGAAGGGCTGTATCAATCGAACGGCATGTACTGCACGCAGTGCGAAGCGGAAGGATTTCGCCGCATCACCTATTACCCTGACCGCCCGGATGTTATGGCTACGTTTAAGGTCACCGTGATAGGTGATGCGCAGCGGGAGCCGGTGCTGTTGGCGAACGGTAACCCAGTTGATCAGGGCACCTTAGAGAGCGGCCGGCACTTTGTGACCTGGGAAGATCCGCACCCCAAGCCCTGCTATCTTTTTGCGCTGGTGGCAGGCGATTTAACCAAGGTCGAAGATCACTTCACCACCATGAGTGGCCGTAACGTGACGTTACAGCTCTGGGTGGAGCAAGAGAATCTCGATAAGACCGACCACGCCATGGCCTCGCTAAAGCGGGCAATGACTTGGGATGAAGAGACCTACGGCCGCGAGTATGACTTAGATCTGTTTATGATCGTGGCGGTGAATGACTTCAATATGGGGGCGATGGAGAACAAAGGATTAAACATCTTTAACTCCGCTGCCGTGCTGACCCACCCCAATACCGCCACCGATGCGGCGTTTCAGAATGTCGAAAGCATTGTGGCCCACGAATACTTCCACAACTGGTCGGGGAATCGCGTGACGTGCCGCGACTGG
Source organism: Halomonas sp. KX33721 (assembly GCF_001596805.1). Classification (NCBI taxonomy): domain Bacteria; kingdom Pseudomonadati; phylum Pseudomonadota; class Gammaproteobacteria; order Oceanospirillales; family Halomonadaceae; genus Halomonas; species Halomonas sp. KX33721. The sequence goes on from NZ_LVIA01000004.1 coordinate 75,092, forward strand.
TTCCAGCTCTCGCTAAAAGAAGGTTTTACGGTATTCCGCGATCAGTGTTTTTCTGCGGATATCAATTCAGCCCCCGTCAAGCGCATTCAAGACGTCTCGTTTTTCCGCACCGCGCAATTTGCCGAAGATGCAGGTCCCACGGCGCATCCGGTTCGTCCGGATCACTATATCGAGATCACCAACTTCTACACTCTGACCATTTATGAAAAAGGGGCGGAAGTTGTGCGCATGCTGCGTAACCTGCTGGGCTGGGAGGCCTTCCGCCGTGGCTCGGATCTCTATTTCGAGCGCTTTGACGGTCAGGCCGTGACGATCGAAGACTTCGTGGGCTGCATGGCCGAGGTATCGGGCATCGATTTAAGCCAGTTCATGCGCTGGTACTCCCAGGCGGGCACGCCGGAAATTGATGCCCACGGTGAGTACGACTACGCCAACGCCGAGTACCATTTGACGCTGCGCCAGCGTACCCCCGCCACTCCCGGCCAGCCCGACAAGCAGCCGCTGCATATTCCTGTGCGCATGGGCTTAGTGGGTACAAAGTCCGGTCAGGATCTTACTCTGACGCTTGAAGGTGAAAAGCTGGGTAAGGACGCGGTCATTCACCTGACCGACGATGAGCAGACCTTCATCTTCACCGATGTGGCAGAGGCGCCGGTTCCATCGCTGCTGCGCGACTTCTCCGCCCCGGTAAAACTGCACTTCCCATACTCTCGCGAAGATTTGGCCTTCTTACTGACCCACGACAGCGATGGTTTTAACCGTTGGGACGCGGGGCAAAGGCTCGCACTGTTGGCGCTGGATGACTTGATCGCCGCCCACCGCAACGGGGTAGAGAAGGTCATGGATAGCCGGGTGGTAGAAGCCTTTAGAACGCTCCTGACTTCCTCCATGGATGACAAGGCGGTACTGGCTGAGATGCTAACGCTACCATCGGAAGCCTACATCGCCGAGCAGCAGCCGATTGTCGATGTGGATGCGATTCACGCCGCGCGTGAGTTTGTGCGCCAATCCTTGGCCCAGGCGCTGCGTGATGAATTTATCGCCGTGTATAAAGAGAATGGCACTGATGAAGCTTATGCGCCGACGCCTGAACAAATTGCCCAGCGCAGTCTCAAAAACATAGCGCTATCTTACTTAATGTCCATTGAGGACGACGAGAGTGTGGCACTTTGTGAAGCGCAGTTTGCCGCTGATCATAATATGACCGATGTACGCCATGCGTTGACACTATTAGTACACAGCGACCGTGATGATTTGGCTAACCCCGCGCTGAAAGCGTTTGGTGAAAAGTGGGCACACGACCCGCTTGTGATGGATCAGTGGTTTACGATTCAGGTATCGCGCCCTCAGCCGGACGTATTGGAGCGCGTAAAGTACCTAATGCAGCACCCAGCGTTCTCCATCAAGAACCCCAACAAGGTGCGTGCGTTAGTAGGTGCCTTTGCGCAAAATCGGGTCAATTTCCATCGCTTGGATGGCAAAGGGTACGCGCTGTTGGCAGATGTGGTGATTGAGCTAAACCGCCTGAATCCAGAGATTGCCGCGCGGTTAATCACCCCCTTAACCCGCTGGCAGCGTTTTGATGAGGCGCGTCAGCAGTTAATGCGTGCAGAGCTAGAGCGGATCAAACAAGAACCGCTGTCGTCCAACGTATTCGAGGTGGTCGAGAAAGCGCTGGCATAACGTGCATCCAGGGAATTAACCATGGAGAGGGAAGACACCGGTGACAGATTCACAGCAGTGTTATTTACTGATTATTAACGGTCAGTCTGCCGGAAATCCGGCGCTACGCGAGGCCGTTGAAGCGCAGCGCAAGGCAGGGACGCCGATGATTGTTCGCGCTACTTGGGAAGGTGGCGATGCCGCCGAGTTTGCGGCCCAAGCCGTTGAACTAGGAGCTACCAGTGTGATTGCTTGTGGCGGCGATGGCACGGTAAACGAAGTGGTTAACGGGCTAATGCGCATCCCCCATGACCATCGTCCGAGCTTGGGCGTGGTGCCGATGGGCAGCGCGAATGATTTTGCCACTTCGGTGGGGTTACCTTTGAAGCCGGATCGCGCACTGGCGGATGCCGTTCGCTTGCCGTCTGCGCCCATCGATGTGATTCGTATGACAGCAGAAACCAGTGGCGAACCGTCGGTATGCTATTACATCAATATGACCACTGGTGGTTTCGGCGCAGAAATTACCTCCTCTACCCCCAAAACGTTAAAACGCATGTTAGGGGGAGGAGCCTACTCACTGATGGGGGCGCTCAAGGCGTGGCGGCATCGCAGTTATCGCGGCACGTTGCACTGGGGCGATCATGAGCAGGCCGCGTCACTGCTGCTGCTGGCACTGGGCAATGGGCGTCAATCGGGTGGGGGGCAGGTGCTGGCCCCTCGTGCCAAGCTTGATGATGGGCGATTGGACGTTCTGCTAGTCAAAGATTTTCATTCGGTGACGGAGCTCCCTGCGCTGCTCGGCGAGCTACAGCAGTTCCCCGCAGAAGGGCGTTATGTGCGCTACTTCACTGCCAGCCAGTTGACCGTTACCACTCGGTCCGATGATGAACCTTGGCCTCTGACCCTGGATGGTGAGGCAAAACGCTATCAACGATTCACCGCTGAAGTCGTCCCGCTAGCGTTGAAGGTACGCTTACCAGAAGGCTGTTCGCTGTTGTCTGCCAACGACCGCCACTAATGAATTCGAACCATTAAGGAGCATGACTCGATGAGCTACCGTGTATGGATGCCGCTACTGGCCAGTTTGGCCCTACTGCTGAGTGCCTGCGGCGACAGTCAAGAAGAGGCAAATGTCGTACCGGAAGAGAGCGCGGCCGAGCAGCCCAGTGAGACGCTAGCCGCTGCACCTGACACCAGTAGTGACGATGTTCCTTCGCCCTCCCAGGTGGAAGACGACATTGAACGTCAGGCGTCCGAGCCTTCCAATGTTCAGGAAGACCTGTCTTCCACCGTCAGTGAGTCAACTTCGGAGCCCCTGCAGGCGGACGAAGAGACGCTGGCCGCCGACCCCGACGAAGCCCTTGACGAAGCCAGCGCAATGCCGGGTGAAACCACGCGTTCTGATGTCGATGACGTGATTGCCGAGACTGAGCGTCGTTTCGAAGAGGCACAGCGTCAGTTGGAGCAACAGTTTCAAGAAATCGAGCAGCAGTCGCCCGAACTGGCACCCATGGAGAACGATCCCATCGAGCCAAGCTGGGAGCGCGAAAGCAGTTTACCCGAAGGTTCTTCCGTGGAAGGTGGGTTAGAAGCGAAAGATGTGGATGCGCTCATCGAAGATACCGAACGTCAATTCGAAGAGGCCCAGCAGCGCCTAGAAGAGCAGTTCCAAGCCTTGGAGAGTGAGCGCCCCACCAATAACGATAGCGAAGCGCAAGAGGCCGAAAGCTCCTCGGATGACACGTTGGATACATCGTCTTAAGAAGTAAACCCCAACCTATAAAAAAGGCCCGCATTCCGGGCCTTTATCCATTCGGTGCGGTTCAAGCAACGCGAATGTTGGAAGCCTGAAGGCCTTTTTTACCCTGAGTCACCTCGAAACTGACTTTCTGACCATCTTGCAGGGTCTTAAAACCTTCAGCTTGAATTTCGGAGAAGTGGGCAAAGAGATCGTCACCGCCGTCATCGGGAGAGATGAAGCCGTAACCTTTGGTGTCGTTGAACCACTTGACAGTGCCAGTTGCCATCGTTCATATCCTTAACGTGCTTAATGATTGAGCAGGTGGCTCATTGCCTACCTACCAAATCCACTTTAGAAGCAAATAATCAGCACGTCCAGTAGTGACGTGGTTAAGATTTTTTGGGTATACGGATTTAATGGTTGATGGGGCACCTTCACCCCATCAATCTGATACCACCCTCAGATGGTTGATAGATCGACTCCGTAGTTGAGTTCCTCTGCGAAGTCCGGCAGTCCGTAACCGATGGTTTTCTTGTAGAAAGGAGAGACCTTCGCAGTCGGTGCCTTCTTCTTGTGCTTCGTGGTGTAGAGCATTCGTGCCCGCATCACCTCGAAGGAGTAACCGCGCCCTTCACGGTTCTTGTCCTTGGCCAGTCGGTTGATGGACTCCGTGTAAGCGTTGGTGACGGGCATGTCCGTCTCGAAGTAGGTCATGGTCTCTTCGCGCCAGTTTCCCACTGCCCTGACCAGATCGCTCCAGACTTCCTTTTGGCCCTTCGGGATGGTGGCTATCCACTCGTCCAGGGCGGCTTCTGCCTGGAGCCGTGTGGTGGCGTCCCAGATGCCGTAGAAGCGCTCCTTGTGCTCGTAGGCGGCCAGCAGTTGCGGGAACGCGCCTGTCCAGGTCTCCATGATGAGGCGCTCCCGGTCTGAGACTTCGTGAGCGCGTTTCAGCAGGATTTTCCGGTCTCCCTTGAGAGTCCGGCTCTGGGACGGTTTCAGCTCCTTTCTGAGGCCCTTGCGCACTCTCTCCAGGGCATCGTTGGCCATGCGCACCACATGGAACTTATCGACCACGATACGGGCCTGGGACAGCACAGCCTTGACCGCTGCCCGGTAGGGGTTCCACATGTCCATGCTGACGATCTCGACCTTCTGCCGGTCTTTCAGCTTCATCAGGTAGTTGGTCACCACGTCCTGGCGGCGGGTGGCCAGCAGGTCGAGCAGGGTTCGCTCCTCAATGTTGGTCAGAATGCAGCGGTAGCGCTTGTTCAGGTAGGGGTCGTCTCAGAATTCGGAAAATAAAGCACGCTAAGGCGTAGTCACCCCGTGACTCCCCCGCGCCGATGCAGCGAGCTTCGTTCCGTCTTGCAGTGACACAATCAGCGGGCAGGAAACGTTCCCTTTCCGCGCATGGCAGGCGCACACCAGTTCAGACAGCACGGCCTCCATGCGTGCCAAGTCGGCCATCTTCTCGCGCACATCCTTGAGCTTGTGCTCGGCCAGGCCGCTGGCTTCCTCGCAATGGGTGCCATCCTCCAGCCGCAGTAGCTCGGCGATTTCGTCCAGGCTAAAGCCCAGCCGCTGGGCCGATTTCACGAACCGCACTCGTGTTACATCCGCCTCGCCATAGCGGCGAATGCTGCCATAGGGCTTGTCTGGCTCCGGCAGCAGGCCCTTGCGCTGGTAGAACCGGATGGTCTCCACATTGACCCCGGCCGCCTTGGCAAAAACGCCAATGGTCAGATTCTCAAAATTAATTTGCATATCGCTTGACTCCGTACATAACTACGGAAGTAAGCTTAAGCTATCCAAACCAAATTTGAAAGGACAAGCGTATGTCTGAACCACAAAACGGGCGCGGCGCGCTCTTCGCCGGTGGGCTGGCCGCCATTCTTGCGTCGGCCTGCTGCCTGGGGCCGCTGGTTTTGATCGCCTTGGGGTTCAGCGGGGCATGGATCGGCAACCTGACGGTGCTGGAACCCTATCGCCCGATCTTTATCGGCGCAGCGCTGGTCGCGCTGTTTTTCGCCTGGCGGCGCATCTACCGCCCGGCGCAAGCCTGCAAACCGGGTGAGGTCTGCGCGATTCCCCAAGTGCGAGCTACTTACAAGCTCATTTTCTGGATCGTGGCCGCGCTGGTCCTGGTCGCGCTCGGATTTCCCTACGTCATGCCATTTTTCTATTAATCACAGGAGTTCATCATGAAAAAACTGTTTGCCGCCCTCGCCCTCGCTACTGTTGCTTTTCCTTTGTGGGCCGCGACCCAGACAGTCACGCTGTCCGTACCCGGCATGACCTGCCCCACCTGCCCGATCACCGTCAAAATGGCGATTTCCAGGATTGAAGGCGTTGATAAAGTTGACGTTACCTTCGAACCACGCGAAGCGGTTGTCACCTTCGATGATACCAAGACCAGTGTGCATGAGTTGATCAAGGCCACTGGCGATGCGGGCTACCCGTCCAGCGTCAAGCAGTGAGCCACTGAACCCGAACCTGGGGCGATCATGGGACTGATTACACGCATTGCCGACAAGGCTGGCGCGCTTGGCAGCGTTGTTTCCGCGATGGGATGCGCTGCCTGTTTCCCGGCTATCGCCAGCCTGGGCGCGGCCATCGGCCTTGGCTTTCTACAGGAATACGAAGGGTTGTTTATCTCCAAGCTGCTGCCGCTGTTCGCAGTCGTGGCTTTGCTGGCGAATGCACTGGGCTGGCTGAGTCATCGGCAATGGTACCGCAGCCTGCTCGGGATGGTCGGCCCAGCCATCGTGTTCGCTGGGACGGTCTGGTTGCTTGGTAACTGGTGGACGGCGAGCCTGGTCTATGTCGGCTTGGCGTTCATGGTCGGGGTGTCTATTTGGGATTTTGTCTCGCCTGCGAACCGCCGCTGCGGCCCGGATGGCTGCGAACTACCACTGAAACACGGCTGATGGTCTAAGCCGTCGCCCACACGAAAAATAGGAGTTGTTGCATGACCCATCTAAAAATCACCGGCATGACCTGCGACTCGTGCGCGGTGCATGTCAAGGAAGCGCTGGAAAAAGTGCCCGGCGTGCAGTCGGCGTTGGTGTCCTATCCGAAGGGAACGGCGCAACTCGCCACCCTGTCGGGCACGTCACCGGATGCGCTGACCGCCGCCGTAGCAGGAATTGGCTACCGGGCCACGCTTGCCGATGCCCCGCCCACTTCGACGCCCGGCGGGTTGCTAGGCAAGATGCGCGAGTGGCTGGGCAGCGACGACAAGGCGAACGGCGATGACAATGCACTGCATGTCGCAGTGATCGGTAGCGGCGGGGCCGCAATGGCGGCGGCGCTGAAGGCCGTTGAACAAGGCGCGCACGTGACCCTGATCGAGCGCGGCACCATCGGCGGCACCTGCGTCAATGTGGGCTGCGTGCCGTCCAAAATCATGATTCGCGCCGCCCACATCGCCCATCTGCGCAGGGAAAGCCCGTTCGATGGCGGCATCGCCGCCACACCTCCGGCGATCCTGCGCGAGCGGCTGCTGGCCCAGCAGCAGGCCCGCGTCGATGAACTCCGTCATGCCAAGTACGAGGGCATCCTGGACGGCAACCCGGCCATCACCGTGCTGCGCGGCGAAGCCCGCTTCAAGGACGGCCAGAACCTGACCGTGCGCTTGGATCAAGGCGGCGAACGTGAAGTGGCGTTCGACCGTTGTCTGGTGGCGACTGGCGCCAATCCGGCCATTCCGCCGATTCCCGGCTTGAAGGATACGCCTTACTGGACTTCTACCGAGGCGCTGGTCAGCGACACGATTCCTGAACGGCTGGCCGTGATTGGCTCGTCGGTGGTCGCGCTGGAACTGGCGCAAGCCTTCGCCCGGTTCGGCAGCAAGGTGACGATTCTGGCGCGCAGCACACTGTTTTTCCGGGAAGACCCGGCCATCGGCGAAGCCATCACGGCGGCGTTCCGCGCCGAGGGCATTGAGGTGCTGGAGCACACGCAGGCCAGCCAGGTCGCGCATGAGGACGGCGAGTTCGTGTTGACCACCGCGCACGGCATCGTTGCTGCCGACAAGCTGCTAATCGCCACCGGCCGGACACCGAATACGCGCAGCTTGGCGCTGGACGCGACGGGAGTCACAGTCAATGCGCAAGGGGCCATTGTTATCGACAAGGGCATGCGCACGAGTAGCCCGAACATCTACGCGGCCGGCGACTGCACTGATCAGCCTCAGTTCGTCTATGTGGCGGCAGCGGCCGGCACCCGTGCCGCGATCAATATGACCGGCGGCGACGCGGCCCTCGACCTGACGGCGATGCCGGCGGTCGTATTCACCGATCCGCAAGTGGCGACCGTGGGCTACAGCGAAGCGGAAGCACACCATGACGGCATCGAGACCGACAGCCGACTGCTCACGCTGGATAACGTGCCGCGTGCGCTCGCCAACTTCGACATGCGCGGCTTCATCAAGCTGGTGGCCGACGCCGGCAGCGGGCGCTTGATCGGCGTGCAGGCGGTCGCGCCGGAAGCCGGCGAGCTGATCCAGACGGCGGCCCTGGCAATTCGTAACCGCATGACGGTGCAGGAACTGGCCGACCAGTTGTTCCCCTATCTGACGATGGTCGAGGGATTGAAGCTCGCGGCGCAAACGTTTAACAAGGACGTGAAGCAGCTTTCTTGCTGCGCCGGGTGAGGAAAAGGAGGTGTTCAATGAACGCCTACACGGTGTCCCGACTGGCTGACGATGCCGGCGTGAGCGTGCATGTCGTGCGCGACTACATCGTGCGTGGATTGTTACGGCCGGTGGCGCGTACCGCCGGCGGTTACGGCTTATTCGATGCGGAGGTGTTGCAGCGGTTGTGCTTCGTGCGGGCTGCCTTGGAGGCCGGTGTCGGCCTGGACCTGCTGACGCGCTTGTGTCACGCCCTGGACGCTTCAGACGGCGACGAGGCAGCGGCACGCCTGGCCGACCTGTGCCAGCTCGTCGAACACCGACGCCGGGCGCTGGCGCACCTGGAAGCGCAGTTGACCGCATTGACGCACGAAACATCGGAGATATAGCCATGAACAGCCCGGAGCACGTCCCATCTGAGACACACAAGCCTTTTGCCGGCTACCTGTGGGGCGCGCTGGCGGTGCTCACCTGCCCCTGCCATTTGCCGATTCTTGCCGCTGTGCTCGCCGGTACGACAGCCGGCGCGTTCATCGGGGTGCATTGGGGCGTCGCAGCCGTTGTGCTGACCGGTTTGTTCGTCCTGTCTGTGGCACGGCTGCTGCGCGCCTTCAAGGGAAGATCATGATCGCTTCCCAGCTCATTGAATGGACAGTGACGCAACTGTCACACGCGGTCGAGCGCGGGCAGCTTGATCTGTACTACCAGCCGATTGTCGATCTGCGTAGCGACCAGATTACCGGCGCGGAGGCGCTGTTACGCTGGCGGCACCCGAGCTTGGGGCTGCTGCCACCTGGCCAGTTCATACCGCTGGCCGAGTCGTCCGGTCTGATGCCGGAAATCGGCGCGTGGGTGCTGGGCGAAGCCTGCCGTCAGATGCACGAGTGGCAGGCTCTGGGCTGGCAACCGTTCCGGCTGGCTGTCAATGTTTCGGCGAGCCAGGTAGGGCCGGAGTTCGATGCACAGCTTAAGCGGGTACTGGCTGATACGAATTTACCGGCCGAACGTTTGGAAATTGAGCTGACCGAATCGGTCGCGTTCGGCGATCCGGCTCTGTTCGTCACGTTCGATGCCCTGCGCGCCATCGGCGTACGCTTCGCGGCCGACGACTTCGGCACGGGCTATTCCTGCCTGCAACACCTGAAATGCTGCCCGATTACCACGCTCAAGATCGACCAATCGTTTGTCGCGGGAATCGTGAATGACGCCCGTGACCAGACCATAGTTCGGGCAGTGATCCAGCTCGCGCACGGGCTGGGTATGAGCGTGGTAGCCGAGGGAGCAGAAACGCCGGCCAGTCTCGCGCAGTTGCGGCAAGCGGACTGCGACGCGGTGCAGGGCTTTCTGTTCTCCAAGCCTATGCCGGCGGCGGCATTCGCCGCCTTTGTCAAGCAATGGAGGGGTGCCACCATGAACGTCAACGAACCGACCACCAGTTGCTGCGTGTGCTGCAAGGAAATTCCGCTCGACGCCGCCTTCACCCCGGAAGGGGCCGAATATGTCGAGCATTTCTGCGGACTGGAGTGCTATCAGCGTTTTCAGGCCCGCAGCAAGGCCGTGACGGAAACCAGCGCCGATCCGAACGTCTGCGAGTTGCCGCCGTCAGGATGAGCTATGGCCACCGTCACCGACGAAATCATCGACCTGCACGACCGCATTTTGGGCAAGCTGTTCAACGCCGCCAAGAACAAGCATCAGCAGCAGTTTCAGGCGTCCGGCAAAGCCATCAACGCCAAGGTGCGCCTGTACGGCCGCATCGGCCAGGCGCTGATCGACGCCAAGCAATCGGGCCGCGATCCGTTCGCCGCCATTGAGGCAGTCATGTCCTGGGATGCCTTCGCCGAGAGCGTCACCGAAGCGCAGAAGCTCGCGCAGCCCGATGACTTCGATTTCCTGCACCGTATCGGCGAGAGCTACGCCACCTTGCGCCGCTACGCGCCGGAATTCCTCGACGTGCTCAAACTGCGTGCAGCGCCCGCCGCCAAGGACGTGCTCGATGCCATCGAGGTGCTGCGCGGCATGAACACCGATAACGCCCGCAAGGTGCCAACCGATGCCCCGACCGGCTTCATCAAGCCGCGCTGGCAGAAGCTGGTGATGACCGACGCCGGTATCGACCGGCGCTACTACGAACTGTGCGCCCTGTCGGAGCTGAAGAACTCGCTGCGCTCGGGCGACATCTGGGTGCAGGGGTCGCGCCAGTTCAAGGACTTTGAGGACTACCTGGTTCCGCCCGAGAAGTTCGCCAGCCTCAAGCGGTCCAGCGAATTGCCGCTGGCCGTGGCCACCGATTGCGACCAGTACTTGAGCGAGCGCTTGGAGCTGCTGGAAGCGCAGCTCGCCACGGTCAACCGGATGGCGGCGGCCAACGATCTGCCGGATGCCATCATCACCGAGTCGGGCCTGAAGATCACGCCGCTGGATGCGGCGGTGCCCGACACCGCGCAGGCGTTGATCGACCAGACGGCCATGATCCTGCCGCACGTCAAGATCACCGAACTGTTACTCGAAGTCGATGAGTGGACGGGCTTCACCCGGCACTTCACGCACCTGAAGTCGGGCGACCTTGCCAAGGACAAGAACCTGCTGCTTACCACCATCCTGGCCGACGCGATCAACCTCGGCCTGACCAAGATGGCCGAGTCCTGCCCCGGCATGACCTACGCCAAGCTCGCCTGGCTGCAAGCCTGGCATACCCGCGACGAAACCTACTCGACGGCGCTGGCTGAATTGGTGAACACCCAATTTCGACATCCCTTCGCCGAGCACTGGGGCGACGGCACTACGTCATCGTCGGACGGCCAGAACTTCCGAACCGGGAGCAAGGCCGAGAGTACCGGCCACATCAACCCGAAATATGGCAGCAGCCCTGGGCGAACCTTCTACACCCACATTTCCGACCAGTACGCGCCGTTTCACACCAAGGTGGTCAATGTCGGCGTGCGCGACTCGACCTATGTGCTCGACGGCCTGCTGTACCACGAGTCTGACCTGCGCATCGAGGAGCACTACACCGATACGGCAGGATTCACCGATCATGTGTTTGGCCTGATGCACCTGCTGGGCTTCCGCTTTGCGCCGCGCATCCGCGACCTGGGCGACACCAAGCTGTTCATCCCCAAGGGCGATACTGCCTACAACGCGCTCAAGCCGATGATTAGCAGCGACAGACTGAACATCAAGCAGATACGCGCCCATTGGGACGAAATTCTGCGGCTGGCCACGTCGATCAAGCAGGGCACGGTGACGGCCTCGCTGATGCTGCGCAAGCTCGGCAGCTACACGCGCCAGAACGGTCTGGCCGTGGCGCTGCGAGAGCTGGGCCGCATCGAACGCACGTTGTTCATCCTGGATTGGCTGCAAAGCGTGGAACTGCGCCGCCGCGTGCATGCCGGGTTGAACAAGGGCGAAGCCCGCAACGCGCTGGCCCGCGCCGTGTTCTTCAACCGCCTTGGCGAAATCCGCGACCGCAGTTTCGAGCAGCAGCGCTACCGAGCTAGCGGCCTTAACCTGGTGACAGCGGCTGTCGTGTTGTGGAACACGGTCTACCTGGAGCGCGCAGCGCATGCGCTGCGCGGCAACGGGCATGCCGTCGATGAGGCGCTGTTGCAGTACCTGTCGCCGCTCGGCTGGGAGCACATCAACCTGACCGGTGACTACCTGTGGCGCAGCAGCGCCAAGATCGGCGCGGGCAAGTTCAGGCCGCTACGTCCGCTCCAACCGGCTTGGCGTGCTTTATTTTCCGTTTTCTGAAGCGACCCCCACCTGGAAGTGCATTTCGTCGTCGGTTGATTTGCAGCCCAGTACTTGGTATTGCGGCAGGTGAAGGATGTTGTCGGGAAGTTCGGTCATGGTGTTGTATAGGCGTAGGTGTCAGTCAGATCCATCCGGCTCGGCATTGGTGTTTGCTTTTTTACCCAACAAGCTGCTGGAAACGAAAAGTAAGGCACCGAGGACAATTGCAATATCAGCCAGGTTGAAGGCCGGCCAATGCCAGTCTCGCCAATAGAAATCAAAGGAATCCACAACATAGCCGCGAAAGACCCGGTCAATCAGGTTGCCCATGGCGCCACCGAGGATAAGACTGTAAGCGATGGCTTCTCCTTTATGACGATTTTCAAGGATCAGCTTGATCAGAAAAATCGAGACCACTACCGCGATTCCGATAAAAAAGTAGCGCTGCCAGCCTCCACCATTCGCAAAAAGACTGAATGCGGCACCGGTGTTCCATAGGTGCACCCAGTTAAAGAACGGGGTCACCGAAACATACTCGCCATAGGCCATTGATTGCTGCACCAGCCACTTTACAGCCTGATCAGACGCTGCCAGCAGGCCCGATATGGACAATAGGGCATACGGCGAGAGCTTTTTGCCAATAATGAGCATTATTTAACCCTTCAACGCCAGAATGCGTCTGGCACCGTTAAGTACAATGACCCCCGCGATGGTGCCGATAATCAGATCCGGATAATTGGAACCGGTCCACACGACCAGGGCGCCGGCGGTGATGACCCCCAGGTTGATCACCACGTCGTTGGCCGAGAATATCCAGCTTGCCTTCATGTGCGCCCCGCCCTCCCGATGTTTGGATATGAGCAGCAGACAACTGGTATTGGCAATCAATGCGACGAATGCGATAGCCATCATCACCAGCGATTCAGGCTCACTACCGAATACAAAGCGCCTCACGACCTCTATGAGTACGCCCACAGCCAAGATCAGTTGCAGTACACCAGCAACATGCGCGGCACGTAGCTGCCTTTTCACGCTATGCCCAACCGCATAAAGAGCGAGTCCGTACACTGCCGCATCAGCAAAATTGTCCAGGGACTCTGCAATAAGGCCAGTTGACTGAGCCATCAGACCGGCAGTCATTTCCACCACGAACAGAAGTGCATTGATGCCGAGCAACCAGCGCAGGGTCCCGGATTCTTGCTTAGCAGAAGCTGCCGAAAACTCGGCGGCCTTGATGGTCTCCGGATTTGCAGCGACGGTTTCCTGAAGCGAGGCGCCTAGCCCCAAGGTCTTCAGTTTCGAGGTGACGGGCTCGACCTCGCCGTCATGCACGACCTTCAGCCGGCGGTTCGACAAGTCGAAGGACAGCGCCCGAATCTCCTCAAAGCCGTTCAGGGCTAGGCGAATCATTCGTTCTTCTGATGGACAGTCCATCTTCGGCACGGCATAAACACTGACCCATCTCCCTGGCGCCTCGGAGGAGGCCTGTATATCGGTATCCGCTGCGGACGTTGCATCACCGCCGCAGGCGCCACCACAGGATTTGCTCATGATACGACTCCACTTGAACAATGTTGTGGTACCATTTAAAACTATAAAGCTACTATAAGGTCAATAGAGTAAAGAATCCGTTGGGGAGGAGGCTGATGCGCATTGGTCAGTTGGCGCAGTTGGTAGGGGTCGAAACACAGACGATCCGCTTCTATGAACAGCAGGGCTTGTTGCCGCCGCCTGATCGGCAGGACAACGGTTACCGTGTCTATACCGAGAAGCATGGTGAGGGGCTGGCCTTCATCCGTCGCTGCAGAATCCTGGGCCTGTCACTGGCTGAGATTCACGAACTACAGAGCTATCAGGACGACCCTCATCAGCCTTGTACCGCCGTCAACGCCTTGCTCGATGATCACATCTCTCATGTGCGGTCGCAGATAACCGCTCTGCAAGCGCTTGAGAAACAACTCGA
>NZ_LVIA01000040.1:0-26041 GCF_001596805.1 Halomonas sp. KX33721
TCCGAAATGATCGAAAACAGAATACCGAAGGTAGTAAAGATCGATATCATCGCGGCGCCGGTTAGCACCCAGCGAATCACGCGTTCAATGGCTTGGCGAGCGTGAAAATGGGGCTTCACTTGAGCCACACCAACCGCCAAACCAGCCGCAGCGACCACTAAACTGGCTGCTAATAAATACATGGGCGGAATATCTGCGCCCAACAGTAATAACAGTAGCGAGCCTAGCGCCCCCACCAGCACCGCAGGGCCTGCTGTTGAGAGAACAGCAAACCACGCATATTGGTCAGGCTGTGCATACATCGCCGCGCCAGAAGCACGGACCCGCGCAGCCTTCGCTCGGCCCACAAAAAAGGCCACTAGCCCAAGCAGCAAGAGCACTGTGCAAAAGAGTAAAAGTAGCTGGTTTGTTTGCATCGAATTTCGCTCGCATCACCTAATGAAATCGTGTTGGCTGCTACTTTGGATTAAAAACATGACAGCAATATGACAAAGACAGCGTGACCCAAAAACAAATGGCCGGTAGCAAAGGCTACCGGCCATGTTGTCACTATGTGCTAGCGATTATATGTGCTAGCGATTATTCCAGATCAGCAGCAACCAGCTTAACGCGGTCAGCAACTTTCTGGCGAGCCTGCTCACGCTCCGCTTCCGGTAGCGGAATCAGGCCAATGTCTACCAGATAACCGTCAGAACCGATCATCTGGTCTTCCATGAACATGTTGGCGTATTCATACATCGGAGTGACTTCGTCAGCGTGCTGGTTCTTCAGGTAGAACCACAGTGAACGAGCAACCGGGTACTCACCAGAGCTGATGGCTTCTACTTCAGGTTCAACACCGCCAATGGTCGCACCCATGATGGTGTCCGGGTTCTCAACCAGGAAGGAGTAGCCGAAGATACCGAAGGCACCGGTGTCTTCCGCCAGACGCTGAACGATTAGGTTGTCGTTCTCACCGGCGTCGATGTAAACACCGTCAGTACGGATATCGGTGTAACCTTCTTCACCGTAGATGTCCATTTCGGCAGAGGCGGCTTCCATCACCAGCTCTTCGAACGCATCACGGGTACCGGAAGTGCTGGGCGGGCCATAGATAGAGATGGCGCGATCCGGCAGAGAAGCGTCGATGTCGCTCCAGTTGGTGTAGGGGTTATCTACCAGTTCGCCGTCGACCGGCACCTGGGCGGCCACCGCCAGGAAAATTTGCTCAAGCGTCAGGTCGATCGGCTCGTTAGTAGCCGCCAAGCCTAGAACGATACCGTCAGAACCAATTTTGGCTTCGGTGATGTCGGTTACACCGTTCTCTTCACAACGCTCAAGCTCAGAAGGCTTCATGCGACGAGAAGCGTTGGTGATGTCCGGAGTGCCTTCACCAACACCGTTACAGAACAGACGAATACCACCACCAGAACCCGTGGACTCGATCACTGGCGTCGGGTAGTTGGTCAGCGCTCCAAACTCTTCAGTAACGTAGCTGGCAAACGGGTAAACAGTACTGGAGCCAACGATACGAATCTGGTCACGCGCCTGTGCCACACCGGCAACGCTCATTACAGCCGCCGCAATGACGGTAGTTTTTAGAATACGGTTCATGCGAAATACTCCTGTCGATGTAGGGTTCTGGCCTTCGCATGACGTACTTTGCACCGCTTCGATGACATCTTTATGACATCACCAAAAACGTGCCTATTTTTTTTAAAAAGTTTCTCTCTATAACAGCAGACCGAGCGCGGCAAAGGTACAAAGCCCCAATGAAAGCCGCTGTAGTAGCTGTTTATCCAACCGATCGGCAATGGCATCGGCCAGCGCATTGCCTAACAACACGGCAGGCAGAAAAGTAAGCGCCAGTTTAAAGTGCCAAACACTGATCTGTCCTGCCAGCGCCAGCGTTAGCAGGGTTAACAAAGAGGTGAGGACAAAAAAGGCTGCTAAGTTGCCACGCATGCGGTCAGGTGAGAAACCGTGCATGAGTAGCACAATGGGCGGCCCGCCGATGGCCGCCACCGTCCCAAAAACGCCGGAGAGAATGCCCGCCACAAATAGCGTGAAGCGGTTCACCGGCAGCTCGAAGCGGCATACCGTGACCAGCACAGCAAATAGCACGATGGCGGCAATTAGCTGTTCCAGCACGACCATCGGCGCTGCCAGCAATAGCCAAATGCCCAGGCCGTTACCCGGTAAGCGGCCAATCAGGGCAACGCCAATTTCCTTTAGCCTCACCTCATGCCAATAACGGCGGACCATCATCAACGAAACGGTAAAACCAAACAGCACCAAAATCACCGGCACCAGCCGTGGCTCTATCATCAACAGCAGTGGCGCACCCACCACCGCCAAGCCAAAGCCCGTGGCCCGCTGCACGAAAGCGCCCAGTAGCAGCACGGCCGCGCAGGCTAACCAGCTATCCAAAGGCATCTCTAACCACTGCAGCAGGCTATCCATTACTACGCTTCATCCGCCTTTGGGGTTTCGGTCAGCACTCTTACGCCGATATTACCCAGCAGGGCAGCGCCTAGCATGGTTAAAACCATGGGCCACAAGTGCTCCACTTGAAATAGCCCCACCAGCACGCCTGCCAACGCGCCACAGCTAAACTGTATGCCGCCCAGCAGCGCTGTCGCGGTGGCACTGATATGGCCAAAATGATCCAACAATGAAGAGATGGCGTTGGGCGTAATCAGACCAATCATGCCCGTAAACATCATCACCAGCGGCACCACCACATAGAGCGACGCCACGTTAAGCGCCGTGGCCAACACAAGCCCCAGGGCGGCCACCAGCTGAACAGCCAGTCCTAAGCGCAGGTTCTGCTGTGGTGTGCGATTGCGCAGCAAGTGAATATTGACGCGATTGGAGAGTGCAATCACCACCACGTTGACCCCAAACACCAGTGGGTAGACGCTTGGCGAAAGCGAAAAATAGTCCAAGTATAAAAATGGCGATGCGGTCACAAAGGCAAATAGCCCGGCAAACGAAGCGGCTACCGCACAGATATAACCCATGCCCTCTTTGTGGCGCAGCACGCTTGCATAGTTGCAGATCACTTGCCGAGGCGAGGCCGCAGGCAAGTTGATATCACGGGTTTCGGGTAGCCGGGTACCTAACAACCAGAATAGAAAACCAGCATACACAGCCAGGAAGACGAAGATCAGCCACCAGCCAGCAATGTGCAGCAACAAACTACCCACCGCCGGTGCCACCAGTGGGGCTAGCATCATGATCATGGCCATGGTGGACATCACCTTAGCCGCCTCACGCCCGCTGAAACAGTCACGTACGATGGCAGCCGAGTTCACCACACAGGCGCCGCCCCCTAACGCTTGAATAAAGCGCCAAACCAATAGCGACGTTAAGCTATCGGCAGTGGTAATCATTAGGCTGGCCAGCATAAAGACTACCAGTCCGCTCAACAGTACCGGTTTACGACCTAACCGATCCGAGAGCGGCCCAAAGCAAAGCTGACCCAATGCAAATCCAAACAAAAACATACTGATCGAGAGTTCAGTATGGTGAATGCTGGCATTAATACTCTCAGCCAGTATGCCGATGGCAGGCAGATAGGCATCAATCGCGAAAGGCGCAAGCGCTGTGTTGGCGGCCACCAACCAAGCCACCCGACGAGGATTAAGTTCCATAAGCCTCCTTAAAATGGGCATAAAAAAAAGCGGCGCGTGCCGCCGAAAAGGTAGGCCGCTAATCATAATCGATTTCAATTCATTTGTCGGTGTCTGTTCGCCACGCGCGGCCCTTGCTAAAGTACCCCACAGGACAACCAAGGAGCATTGCATGGCCACTAGCCTATTAAGCCAATTAAAAGAGATGACCACCGTGGTTGCTGATACGGGCGACCTTGAGGCTATTCGTCGCTTCCAGCCCCAGGATGCAACTACCAACCCCTCTCTCATCCTTCAAGCTGCCCAGCAGGAAGAGCGCCGCGCTCGCTTGGCAAGCATCGCCAAAGAGAGCACCGATCTCGACGACGCGGTAGACCGTGTCGCGGTGGATATTGGCAGCGAGATTAGCAAGCTAGTGCCGGGCTATGTGTCGACAGAAGTGAGCGCCCGCCTCTCGTTTGACCGTGATGCCACCGTTGCCAAAGCGCACTCGCTAATTGAGCGCTATGCCCAGCATGGTGTCGGCCCCGGACGTATTTTGATTAAAATGGCGTCCACCTGGGAAGGCATTCAGGCAGCCCGCCAGCTTGAGCGCGATGGCATTCGCACCAACCTGACCTTGCTATTCGGCTTTGCTCAGGCACAGGCATGCGCCGATGCCGGTGCCACGCTGATTTCACCGTTTGTGGGCCGTATTCTCGACTGGCACAAAGCGCGCTCGCCGGAAGCTGACTTCAGCGGCGCCAATGACCCAGGCGTACAGTCCGTCAAGCGCATTTACGACCACTACAAAGGACATGGCTACCCCACGATTGTCATGGGCGCTAGTTTCCGTAACGTGGGTGAAATTCAGGCACTGGCAGGCTGTGACCGCCTGACTATCTCGCCGGCCTTACTTAACGAACTCGACGAATTACAGGGTGAACTGCCACGTCAATTAACTCCCATGGGCGCCAGCAGCTCTGTCGAGCAAGAGCTGACCCAAGCAGACTTTCGGTGGGAGATGAACGAAGACGAAATGGCAACAGATAAACTGGCCGAGGGAATTCGTAAATTTATGGCCGACCAGCGTAAGCTTGAAGAGCTACTTGGCAAACTACGGCAGAGCTAATTGCTTCCAGCCAGTTTGGGTAGCATATCCATCACACCCTCTTATCGACTAGGTAAGAGGGTGTTTTATTTATGTGCCACTGTAGATTGCGCTTCAAGCATCTCTACCAGCGGCTGAAACTGTTCGCGATTATGCTCGTTCATATGCATTAAAATGCGATGCGCCTCGAGAATACGCGTACGCAAGCCTTCTTCATCGGCAGGCTCAGCGGGCAGGTCTTGCATAGAAGAGTTAAGTGTTGCACTAGGCTGCAGAGGCGCTTCCATCAAGGTAAAAAAAACGCGCAAAACCCATGACATCCAACATCTGACGCACGTCGGGGTTATCGGCAATAATCGTCGGAGGCTGTTCCAGCCGCCCTTTAACCGCCATGGCTACTTTGGCCAGAAAACCCAGCGCCGTTGAGTCGACATTGGTCGCTTCGCGCAGGTCAATCATCACCGCCTGAAGGCCAGGGGTTTCAGCAAGACGTTGCGCTTGGGTATCTAGCGTAGCACATAGCGTTAACCGCACATCGCCACAGAGCTTTAACACAAAAACACCAGAGTTGAACGCCGCTTTAATGCGGCCCTCTTCAATCAGCATGACCAAATCCGCTCACCATCATGATTGTCAGGTCATCGGGTAAAGCATCGCGGTCCTGGTTCGCCTCATCACCCTCATCGCCCTCTATCAAAAGCGAATTGGTTTTGGCTAGCCGGTCGCGCAACTGCTCAAGCGTGACACTTTCGCTAACGAGTTGCTCAAGTTCCGTGAGCCGCGTGTCGAGCGTTTTACCCGGCAAGCATTCCAATACACCGTCTGAACACAGCCACAAACGAAAGTTGGCCGGTAAAGCACAGCTAAGCGCAGGATACTCCACATCTGGGAAAAGGCCTACCGGCATTCCCTCCCCGGTTAAGCGCTCCAGCTTACCGTCAGCCGCCAACAGCGGCATCGGTAGCTGTGCGCCGAGCGAATAGTGAAGAGTATGCGCTTCATGGTCAATAACACCGACGAATAACGTGGCATGCTTACCAATGTTGGTATCCTGAAGCTCACGATTCATCGCCGCTAACCAATCAGGCGGCAGCCGCTCTGGCGCTTGGCCATCCCACTCGCTTAACCATCGGTTGCACAAATACTTCAGCAGCACCGTGACAAAGGCCGACGACGCTCCATGCCCAGAGACATCGGCAAAATAGAACGCGCTAAAACGGTCGTTATAACGCTGATAGTCGAGAAAATCCCCCGACAAATAAAGCGACGGCGCAAACCAGTAGTCGTAATAAACGCCGTTGATCACTTTAGGATGCGCTGGCAACAAACGCCGCTGAATATGCCCCCCGCTTTGCTGGTCCATCCGCAGTAGCGCTAGGTGAGTTTCAAGGCTCTCATTGAGTTCAGCGAGACGTTCACGATCACGATCACGCTCTTGGGCTAAGGCGTGAAGCTCAATCGCCTTACGAATCATTCGGCGCAGCAGTTCGGTATGTCGCAGCGGATGAACGATGTAGTCCACCAACCCCACATCAATGGCCTTAATCAAGTCAGCATCCTGACGAGAGTCGCTGACGACCAGGGTTGGCAACCGGTGAGTCAACTGAGACCACTGCTGACGCGGCACTGCCCGGGCATGGGCCACAATCAGCGCCGTACCGCTAGGCAGATGGTCAATGTTCTCTGCAGCAAACACCCACATGCCGTCGCAGGTAATCGCCTCAGCCAGCGCATCGCGCTCGGGGCCGGGCTCATCGATTACCGCGATCAACTGCTTAGCGTGATCCATGTTGGGCCTCAATCGGCGAAATCGTCGTCACCGAAGTCGGTATCGTCGAAATCAAAATCATCTGTGGCAAACGGGTCTTCGCCAAGCACACCGTCATTCACCTCAAACTGGCGGCGCTGCAAATAGGCATCGCGGACAAACCGGTAGCGATCCCCCGAAATCAACGACTCTTGGTCTAACAAGCCCGCGCGAAAGTGAATAATATCGAGTGCCGTCAGGCCTGCACGTAGCTGATGATCGTCCATATATGTAATGGGATTCGCAGCGAAATCGGCTGGCAAGCCAGAGGCATCCCTGAGCGTGCGCGGGCCTAGCAGAGGTAACACTAAATAGCGCGAGTCCTCCCAGCCCCACACGGCCATGGTTTGACCAAAATCTTCTTTATCCGCGGTAATTTCCATGAGCGTGGCATAGTCAAGCAAGCCGCCAATACCCACCGTCGAGTTGATCAAGAATCGTGATGTTGCTAAACCCGCGTTGGCGGGTTTGCCCTGCAGCAGGCTATTGAGCGCGGTACGCACTTCGCCTAAGTTGGAGAAAAAGTTGCCAACCCCAGTTTGCACCGGCTCGGGAGTGACTGCCTTATACCCTCGTGCAACGGGCTTGAGGGCGTAGCGGTCCAGCACATCATTAAACGCGAACACACGCCTGTTAAAGCCCTCCCAAGGGTCCTGCGGGTCAGCCGCTACACGCTCTTGCGCAGCGTCTTCCTCTTGAGAAGACCCCGTACTGGCACACCCTCCCATGCTTAACGTGGCTAGCAACACGATAGGCAATAGCTTCTGCCATGTGCTTAGACCCTCTTTTTGCGGTGCCAACAGCCTCAGCATGCGATTTCCTCTTTCAACATAGAACGCTATTCCTAACATAGCCGGTGATAGGCATCATCGGCCTATTACTGGCGACGTAGCACCACACTGCCTGCACTGTACCCCGCCCCAAACGAGCAAATAACGCCGATATCCCCTTCCGACAGTGCCTCACGGTGAAGGTGGAAAGCGATAATCGAGCCCGCAGAACTGGTATTCGCATAGCGATCTAAAATAATCGGTGCCTGTGCTTCGTTGGGTTCTTCACCCAGCACTTTACGTGCAATCAAATCGTTCATATGGCGGTTGGCCTGATGTAACCACATCCGCGTTAAATCCGCCCCCGACAGCTCTAATGAAGCGAGATGGTCAGTGATAAGCTTAGCGACCATAGGGCACACCTCTTTAAAAACGCGGCGCCCTTCCTGAACGAACAGCTTATCTAACGCCTGCGGATCGCTATCGGTCACGCGATTTAAAAAGCCCGCGTTATTGCGAATCGCATTGGAAAACTTCGTCACCAGTCGCGTTCCCAGAATTTCATAGCGCTCATCGGCCACGGCAACATCGCTATTTTCTAGTACCATAGCCGTACAAGCATCGCCGAAAATAAAGTGGCTGTCACGGTCTCTAAAATTCAAATGGGCAGAACAAATTTCAGGATTCACAATCAGCGCACGTTTAACGCTACCTGATGCAATCGCGTTCGCCGCCGTTTCCAAGGCAAAGGTGGCTGAACTGCAGGCCACGTTCATATCAAAGCCATAACCCGTTGTTCCCAGGGCCTGCTGTACTTCTACCGCGACCGCCGGGTAGGCACGCTCTAGGTTTGAACAGGCCACAATCACCAGCTCAATATCAGCGGCATCAACCTGGGCCGTTTCTAGCGCCTGGCGCGCGGCCTGAGTCGCCATCTCACACTGAATAGACGGTTCATCGTTATGACGTTGAGGCAGTTTAGGCCGCATACGCTCAGGGTCAAGGATCCCTTGGGCATCGAGTACATAGCGACTTTTAATTCCCGAGGCCTTCTCAATAAATTCACTGCTGGAATAAGCCAGTGCTTCTTGCTCTCCACGCGCGATGGCATCCGCATGCTGGGCGTTATGGAGATCAACCCACGCGTTAAAAGCAGCGACCAACGCCGCGTTATCAATGGCGTTTTCCGGTGTATAGAGTCCTGTACCGGTGATCACTACATTGGTCATGCCTGTCTCCTTATTACGGCCTCAAGGCAAATAGCCGAAACCGTCAGTAAAATAGCGTATGGCGAGGTTGTCCACCCCGCTCTATCTAAGCTCTATCTAAGCGCTTTCTTGTGTAGCATTAAACGCTGGTAATTTCTTCCCAACGCTTTTCCAAGCGCTTCACGGATACCGGCATCTGAGTGCCTAGCTGCTGGGCGAATAGCGATACGCGCAATTCTTGTATCCACCAGCCAAATGCCACGAGTTCAGGGTCTTCAGCGGCGCCTCTACGTTCGCTTTTTCGCCGCGCATCAAAACGTGCCTCTAGGGCTTGGACATCCTGCATCATCATTTGGTCACGGCCGCGTTCACGGGCCGCTTTATCGAGGCGGATGAGAGCCGCTTCGGTATAGCGCGGATATTCGCTAAGCCACTCCCCTGCGTCGCGAATAAAGCCAGGATAAACCAAGCGCTGCATCTGCGCGCTTACATCGCTGTAAACGAGCGCGAGGGCAAAGTTAAGCTTCCCTTTAAGCACTTTGGTCACCGCCAGATGCCCTTTAAGCGCCTCTTCAATGCGTGTCAGCAGCGATGCTGCATAAGGAATCAGCTCACTTTCGGTTGCCTTAAGCCGCTCGGTGAACTCATTGGCAGAACGCGGCAGCGGATGGGTGGCCACCACCTGCGTGAAGACCGCCAGCAGCAAATCATCCACTAATGCTTGTTTACTACCCACTTTAGCAAAGAGTAGAGCGCATTTTTCCACGCCAGGTAAGCGCTTGATGGCTTTCACCTGTTCTGGCCGCTTGGCAATGGCCAAGCGTGCCACGCCTTCCTGGTGAACCGCCGCCGCCTTCGCGGGATGATCAAAAAGCGCCACTTTAAAGCTATGGGCCTCGGCCATAAGTGCCGGGTAGGCTTCTACTCGGATACCAGCCTGAGTCGTTACCCGCGACTCGGGCAGCGGCGACTCTGGTAACTCATCCAAGGCGGGCGCTTGGCTTGCCTGATCGGCCAGCGCCTGGGCGCCTGCACTCGCCGCCTCTTCGAAACGCCGCTCCAGCGCACGCACATCGCGTCCTTGGCCCAACGTTTTACCCGCATGATCAACGACCCGCACGTTCATAATGAGGTGCGGCGGCAGCAGATCGAGACGCCAATCATCAGGGTGAACGCGGGTAGCAGTGCGGCGGCGGATAAATTCACCCAGCGCTTCGGTGAGCGGCCGCTCATCGGGCACCAGCGTCTCCAGCGCGGCATCGACCCAGTCGGGAATGGGTACCACTTGGCGACGAATACTTTTCGGCAGCGATTTTAGTAGCGCAATGCACTTTTCACGCAACAGCCCCGGCACCAGCCACTCCAACGCGTGCACCGGCAGCTGAGGCAACATGGCCGCAGGGACGGTGAGGGTCACGCCATCGTCCTCGGCATCTGGGTCAAAGTGGTAGCTGACCGGATACGCTACGCCAGACAGCGTTAAGTGATCCGGGTACTGCGCCTGAGTAACGTCGTGAGCATCACGGGCCTTTAGCGCATCGATATCAAACTTCAGCAGCGTGGGGTCTTGGCGCTCGGCCTGCTTGCGCCAGTGTTCAAAGCCCTTGCCGTTAACGATATCGGCGGGTATCCGCTCATCGTAGAAGGCGAACAGCGTCTCTTCGTCCACCAAGATATCCCGTCGGCGGGCACGATCTTCTAGCGCCTCTACCTCTTCGATCAGCGCACGGTTATGGGTGAAGAATTCTCCTTTGGTTTGGAACTCGCCTTCCACCAGCGCCCGACGAATAAACAGCTCCCGCGACTCCTGGGGCGCAATAGGCCCGTAATGGACACGACGGCGCGCCACAATCGGCAGGCCAAACAGAGTGACCTGTTCAAACGCCACGACCTGAGCACGCTTCATTTCCCAATGGGGTTCGCTATAGCTACTTTTCACCAGATGCTGCGCTTGGGGCTCGATCCACTGCGGGTCGATCTTGGCAACAGTGCGCGCAAACAGCTTGGTGGTTTCGATCAGCTCAAAGGCCATGACCCATTTGGGTGTTTTTTTCGCCAGCCCAGAGCCAGGGTGAATCATGAACTTGCGGTTACGCGCGCCGAGGTACTCTCGGTTCTCAAGCAGCGTACCCAAATTGGAGAGCAGGCCAGACAGCAGCGCCTGATGCAGCTTGCCCGATGTTTTTCGCCTTGCCTGCTTGGCCTGCTCTTCGCTCTCGTTCTCATCACGAGGCAGCGGCGCAGGTACCTCGATGTCCATATCCCGCAGCAATTGGCGCAACTGGCGGAACGTATCGTGCCACTCGCGCATGCGCAGGTAGTTAATGTAGTGGTCACGGCACCAGCGGCGCAGTTGGTTGCCCGATAACGCTTCACGAGCATTCTCGATGCCATGCCATAAATTTAGCAGCGCAACGAAATCGGAGTCTGGGTCGTGCCAGCGCTGGTGAGCTTGGTCAGCGGCTTGGCGCTTGTCAGCGGGCCGGTCACGAGGGTCTTGAATCGCCAGCGCAGAGACCACGACCAGCACGTCCCGCAGACTGCCTCGCTCTGCACCGGCCAACACCATACGGGCCAAACGCGGGTCAATGGGTAGTTTCGCCAGCTTACGCCCCAGGGCGCTAAGCTGTTGCTTATCATTTACTGCGCCCAGTTCAAATAGCAGCCGGAAGCCATCTTTGACAAAGCGGCCATCGGGCGGATCAACAAAGGGGAAGTCTTCAATATTGCCGAGCTTGAGCGCCAGCATTGAAAGAATGACCGATGCTAAGTTGGTGCGCTGAATCTCCGGGTCGGTAAACGCGGGACGTGACAGGAAATCCTCTTCGTCGTAAAGACGAATACACACGCCTTCCGCAATCCGCCCACAGCGGCCCTTACGCTGATTGGCGCTTGCCTGACTGACCGGCTCAATGGGCAGCCGCTGGATTTTCGCCCGGTAGCTGTAGCGGCTAATGCGTACAAGGCCAGGGTCGATAACATAGCGAATTCCCGGCACGGTGAGCGACGTTTCAGCCACGTTAGTTGCCAGTACGATGCGACGCCCCCGGTGGGGAGCAAACACACGGTTCTGCTCCTCATTAGAGAGCCGTGCATACAGCGGCAGAATCTCGGTGCCCTTTAAATCCGCGCGGCGTAAGGTATCGGCGGTTTCACGGATTTCCCGCTCGCCGGGTAGAAACACCAGCACATCGCGGGGGCCATGCAGCCAGCCTTTTTCACGCTCGATTGTTTCGATCTCACGCACGGCATGCAAAATCCCCTCCTGCAGCGTGCGGTCATCCTCGTCCTCTTCGCTGCGCACCAGGGGGCGGTAGTGGACATCTACCGGGAACGTGCGGCCTGACACCTCGACCACCGGCGCAGGCGTTTTCGTCGAGCCGAAATGGGCCGCAAAGCGCTCCACGTCGATGGTCGCCGACGTGATGATGATTTTTAAATCAGGGCGCTTGGGCAGCAGCCGTTTGAGATAACCGAGCAAGAAGTCGATGTTTAGGCTTCGCTCGTGAGCTTCGTCGATAATCAGCGTGTCGTAACGCAGTAGCAGCGGGTCGTGCTGTGTTTCAGCCAGCAGGATGCCGTCGGTCATCAGTTTGACGAGCGTACTGGGCGAGCTTTGGTCGTTAAAACGCACCTGATAGCCCACCTGTTCGCCAAGCGGCACGCTTAGCTCTTCCGCCAGCCTCCCTGCAACGCTGCGCGCAGCCAGCCGCCGTGGCTGCGTATGACCAATCAACCCTTTTCGGCCTCGGCCAAGCTCTAAACACATTTTGGGCAGCTGCGTGGTTTTACCCGAGCCGGTTTCCCCTGCCACGACCACCACCTGGTGGTCGCGAATCGCGGCAAGAATATCCTCACGGCGCTCTACCACCGGCAGCTCTGCCGGGTAATCCAGCGTCACGCGCAGGGCTTCGCGCTGCGCCAGCAGTTGCTTGGCTTTGTCGACTTCCCGCTCCACCTCGTTCAAGCCGCGGTCGATCGGCTTCTTTTCTCGCTGCCGACGCCGCAGGCCCGCCACACGACGCGAGAGCCGCTCCTGATCACGCAGCATAACGTGACTCAGCGACTCAGTGAGCGCTGTAAGCGAGGGGGCGTTGTCTTGTGGGGTATCGATGCGGGATGAGTGCGTGTCGGTGGTCACGTTAGGCTCGGTTCCATCTCAGAATAAACGTCGGCCCACTCGTAAGTGGGCCGACCATTGTAACGCTTTCGCGAACGAGACGCCTAACGCCCGCTTGACCGAGTGTTCAACCCTTACGGCGCATGGGTTGTTTCCTGGTCGCGCAGTTGGCGACGCAGCACCTTACCGACGTTGGTTTTCGGCAGCTCGTCGCGGAACTCGATGTACTTGGGCACTTTATAGGCCGTTAGTTCTTTCTTACACCAAGCGCGCAGCGTTTCAGCGTCAAGCTGGCTGTTTTTGGACACCACAAACAGCTTGATAGCCTCCCCTGCATTCTCGTCGGCAACGCCAACAGCCGCCGCTTCCAGCACATCGGGGTGGGCGGCTACTACGTCTTCAACCTCATTGGGGTAGACGTTAAAGCCCGACACCAGGATCATGTCTTTTTTACGATCAACGATCTTGATGTAGCCATCGTCCTGCAGCACGGCGATATCGCCAGTATGGAACCAGCCGTTTTCATCAATAGCGTTGCGCGTCTCTTCTTCACGCTGCCAGTACCCTTTCATGACCTGCGGACCTTGCACGCAAAGTTCGCCCGGCTCGCCAAGCGGCACATCGTTACCATCAGCATCGACCACTTTCACCGAGGTGCCCGCGACCGGCTTACCAATCGTGCCCAGTTGAATCGCATCGTTAGGGTTGAAGCTGACAATCGGCGAGGTTTCCGTTAGACCATAACCTTCGGCGATCGGGCAGCCGGTGGTCTCTTCCCAGCGCTGTGCCGCCGCTTTGGTTAACGCCATGCCGCCTGAAATGGTCAGCTTCAACTTAGAGAAGTCGAGCTGCTTGAAATCGTCCCGATTGCACAGCGCGTTAAACAGCGTATTGAGGCCGATAAAACCCGTGAACGGCAGCCCCTTCAGCTCTTTAACGAAATTCGGCAAGTCGCGGGGGTTAGTGATCAGCAGCGAGTGGTTGCCGGTTTCCATCAGGAACAGGCAGTTCACGGTAAAGGTGTAGATGTGGTACACGGGCAGCGGTGCAATCACCAGCTCTTCGCCGTCCGTGAGATGCTCGCCAATAGCCGAGCGTGCCTGAAGCATATTGGCCACTAGGTTACGGTGGGTCAGCATGGCACCTTTCGGCATACCGGTGGTGCCCCCGGTATACTGCAGCGCCGCTAAGTCGTCCATATTGCGCTCAACGGGCGTGTGCTTTAACGATGCTCCTTTTTTCAGGGCATCACGAAAGCCCACTGCACTTGGCAATGAGTATGCAGGCACCATTTTCTTGACGTGTTTCACAACCGCATTAATCAACCAACGCTTAGGCACATCGTGTAAATCGCCCAGCTGCGTGACCAATACATGCTTGATTTCCGTTTTATCGAGCACTTTCTCAAGCTTGTCGGCCATATTGGCCAGAATCACAATGGCTTTAGCATTGGAGTCTTTAAACTGATGCGCCATCTCCCGCTCGGTGTATAGCGGGTTGGTATTGACCACTACAAGCCCCGCCCGCAAAGCACCAAATACCGCCACCGGAAACTGCAGTACGTTGGGCAGTTGTATAGCAATTCTATCGCCAGGCACTAAGTCGGTTTCATGCTGAAGCCAGGCGGCAAAATGGGCTGAGAGACGGTCAAGGTCGGAAAACGACAGCGTCTTCCCCATGCAGGTGAAGGCAGGCTTGTTGGTAAAGCGAGAGACCGCCGAGTGAAAAACATCCGTAACAGAGTGATATTGATCCAATCCTTCAAGCGCTGGTCCGCTTAAAATAGGAGTATTGGCGTGTTCGCTCATGGGCTATCTCCGCTATCCGTGTCGATGTGAGACCGACCTTGTTATTGTGGTGTGGTTGTATAAAGAGATTAAACGCCAACGATATACGACGTTTATGACACTGTAAAACGATCGATTGAAACTTGCGTTTCAACTTTAGCTTATAGTCCATCACCGGGACTTATCTTATGGACAGTATCGAGCGTTAATTTCTCCCTCTCTCCACACCAATAACTCCCCAGGCACCATGCGCTGCCATGCTTCATTTTGAGTCAGTGGCTCGGTGGCAATCACCGAGACAATGTCGTTAGGCGTGGTGTGCTCGATAAAATTGACCGTCATCTCTGCATCTGACAACTCCGCTTCACCAAAAGGCGCACGGCGAGTGATGTGCGCCAGTTTGGTAGAGCAGTAGCTATAAAGATAGACGCCGTCAGAAAGGAGTAGATTAAAAACGCCCAGCCCTCTTAGCTGCTCGCAGAGGTCATGGAGCTTTTCCCAAAGCGTTTCTGGGGCAGCCGGTGGCATTGGAAACACCCGGCGCAACTCGCCCATTAACCAGCAAAACGCGTGTTCGCTATCGGTATTGCCAACCGGGGTGTAAACCCCTAAAGGCAGTTCCTGCCAATCACTTAATTGCCCATTATGGGCATAGCACCAGGGCCGCCCCCACATTTCACGAGCAAAGGGGTGCGTGTTGGCCAATCGCACGCCGCCTACGTTGGCTTGGCGAATATGGCTGATCACAACATTTGACTTGATGGGGTAGTCGCAAATTAAACGCGCAATCGGTGAATCCACAGAAGGGTGAGGGTCTCTAAATTCGCGATAGCCGCCCTCTTCATAAAAGGCGATGCCCCACCCATCGCGATGAGGGCCTGTGCCACCACCGCGATGTAAAAAGCCTGAAAAGCTGAAGCAGATATCGGTAGGCACATTAGCGCTCATACCCAATAGCTCACACATTGGCCCACCCCCTTGATGCCAGTCGCATTAACGGATAACCGGTTCGCGGCGGCGAGTAGGCTGTGGGTCCTCCACTTGGCGGCGGGCAGGCGTGTCTTCAACAGGCGCAGGACGACGCCACCACCACAGCGCTACACCAATCCCCGCGCCTAGGGCTATCCCTAAGACTAACCAGAGCAAGCCGTTGCGCAGAGCAGTGGCACTGTTCTCAAAAACGCCCACGGCAGCGACCATAGCGGACGGTGCCCAACCGCTATAGAACTCACCCTCTTCGACCAGTGGCAGCCGATAACTGGCAGGCATCCACATCGCCCCCGCCACGCCCCATGTCACGATGAGCCGAGGCAAACGCGGCAAAAATGCCAATCCAAAGTAAACCGCTAGCAGCACCAGCAGTGAAAGACCGTAATAACTGAACCACAGCAGTGACATTGAGTCTGCAAACAGCATAATACCCCTCATGTGGGTGGAAGCACCCGACGTTGATTTCCCGTTATGGTACCTATCAATTTATGAAAGCACAGCCTGGTATGCGCGAAGGCTCGCCCGTAGCGCGCTATTATCGCGCCGATGACCCTGAATGGCACTGGTTAGAAAACCGCGAAAGCGCTGATGTCAGCGATTTTCTTACCGCGGCCAACCAGCAGCATGCCGATTGGTTTGCACCGCTCTCCCCCCTCGCAGACACCCTTTACCACTCGCATCTAGCGCGCCGTGAATTGGCGGTGAAAAGTCTAGAGACAGCGCTTGACCACTTTACGTTCTGGAGCGAGACCGGCGCTGAGGATGATTACCCCTGCTGGTGGCGTTACCCAAATGGCCAACCTGAGCAAAAAAGCTGTTTTTTTGACGTTCGCGAGCGCGCTGCCGAGCAGCCGTTCTACGACATGGGTGATATGGCGCTCTCCCCGGATGAGCAGTGGCTCGCCTGGACCGAAGATACCCAGGGCGATGAACGCTTCACACTCTGGTTAAAAGCGCTGCCTAACGGCACGCCGCGCCAACTACTTAGCGATATCGGACCCAGCGTTTGCTGGGCAGAGGACCAAACTGCAGACGGCGCCACGCTGCTGTTTACCCGTTTCGACGATACCCAGCGCCCTGACAGCCTATGGCGGCTATGGGTCGCGTTCGCAGAACATGCCCCTATGCAGACACCGACCCTGGTGTTACGCGAGGCAGACCCAGAATTTTGGGTAGGCGTGGGCAAAACGCGCTCTAAAGCGTGGTTGATCATCGAGAGCGGCTCAAAAGACACCACCGAAGTTCTCGCCCTGCCTGCCGACCAGCCCGAAACACCCCTCGTTTGCCTGCATGCCCGGGAGCCGGGCGTGGAAGTCAGCATTGATCATCGGCCAGGGGGCTTTTATCGCCTACACAACCAGACGGGCCCCCACTTTCAGCTGGATATGCGCGCCGAAAGCGATAACGCCAGTTGGCAGCCGCTGATTGCGCATCGCGATGACGCGACACTGGAAGGGGTTGATGCGTTTGAGTGGGGCTTGATACTGGCTGAGAGAAGCCATCAGGATGCGCAGGTACTGCTGCGGCGCTTGGAGCTGGATAGTCACCATCAAACGTTGCTTGATAGCTACATTGAGCTGCCCGAAACGCCCTGTTCACAGCTGCTGGAAGACTCGCCACACTTTAATGCACGCACGCTGCACCTGCGCGAAGAGTCGTTTACCCGCCCTCCGAGCTGGTATGCCTTAGACCTCGATAGCGGTGTACGCACGCTCTTAAAACAGGTGCCCGTTCATGGCAGTCTCGCTCCAGAGCAGCTAGTCAGCCGCCGAATATGGGCCACCAGCCACGATGGCGAGCAAGTCCCGGTATCAGTGGTTATGCGAGCAGATTTGGCAGACCAACCACTACCCACCCTGCTATACGGCTACGGTGCTTACGGTGAAGCGCTGGACCCCTGGTTTTCTATTGCTCGCTTAGAGCTACTGGAGCGCGGCGTAGCCTTTGCTGTGGCCCATGTGCGCGGCGGCGGTGAGCGCGGCGAACCGTGGTACTTAGCAGGCAAGATGGCTCATAAAGAGAACAGCTTTCACGACTTTTTAGCCGCCCGTGAAGCGCTTGTGGCCGCCCATATCAGCCAGCCTGAGCGGATAGTCGCCTGCGGTGCCAGTGCAGGCGGATTGCTGGTGGGTACTTGCATCAACCGTGCGCCGGAGGCCTTCTGCGCGGCGGTGTTGGATGTTCCTTTCCTGGATGTACTGCGCACCATGCAGAACCCAGAGCTGCCGCTCACCACCGCTGAGTATACCGAGTGGGGTAATCCTGAGGCACCCGACGTGGCTGAACGTATCGCCAGTTATTCACCTATCGATAACATCCGCTCGCAGCGCTACCCAGCGCTTTGGATTGAGGGTAGTTGGTTCGATACCCGCGTTAGCTACTGGGAACCCGCCAAATTCTACGCCCGAGTGAGTCAGGCACAGCAGGGGGCTGCGCCTATCCTGCTGCATACCGATATGAGCAGCGGCCACGGCGGCGCATCAGGAAGGTTTAAGGCGTGGCGCGATACAGCCCGCCAGGATGCGTTTATTCTGTGGGCGCTAGGGTTAGGGAACCGCTGATCAATTCGTCTCTAAGCGGCTGAAACGCTCATAATGGCACTTTCACTGCATCACCTCTTGGCACTGAATTGCGATGTACGGCAAGGCTTCTTATTTGCCAAACCCATGGCATTTGAGCCTCTGACCCACTGGTTAGCAGTACAGCAGCAAAACGCGCTTTAACACAGCCACCAATACAACCACTCGCAGCGCCAAGGCGCTGCTTTTTTTACGCCATTTATTTTATGAAAATACTTTCCATAAAATAATTTTTACGGCATACTAACCATAAGTTTTATATACCAACGTCTATATAGCTGATCATTAGGAGTAACACGATGAAATATCAGGAACAGTTTCCCACCATTTGGGATACCCCAACGAAGCCCGCTAACACTCAGGCAACCAAAAAAGCCGCTGCCCAGCCGCAACCCTCGGCTCTTAAAGAGGCTTTTTTAACGATTTGGGATAGCAGTAAAACGAAAACCGCTAGCTAACAGTGCATTCGCCAGCGGTCTAAACGTACGCCAAGGAAGGCTACGGCAGGGGCTCAAACATGAAAATCACGACATAGGAAGAACGGCAATTATATGCTCTTCGAGTTGCCTTTCTGGCACCTCATCTTGGGACACAGCAAACCCTCTGACGCTGATGCCTTTTCGATGGACTCGTTCAGCATCGTTACTTAGTAATGGATGCCATCCTGCCAGCTTGCGACCTTCCGCCACTCGTCGGTACCCACAGGTTTGCGGCAACCAGGTAAACTCTTTTACCAGCGCTGGGGTCAGCTGGGTGCAGTCAGGAACGCTCTCAAAGCGGTTTTCATAATCGCTGCACTGGCAGCTATGAGTATCCAGCAGGCGGCACGCTACGTTAAGAATGGCCAGCTCTTGCGTCTCATCATCATGCAGCTTTAGCAAACAGCACTGACCGCAGCCGTCACACAGGGCTTCCCATTCTGGAGGCGTTAGCTCTTCCAACGAATAGCGTTCCCAGAAGCGCTCGCGTAACGCGGTTTCCATCGTCTAATCACCTCGGTTAAACGTTAACGTTAGAGACAGGCTATAGCAGCCAGCTAATCTCAGCTTGTCTTACCATCACTGGTCAGCGCCTCCCGGCACTCACTCCATAACACGCTGAAATCCGCCTCTAAAGCAGTGTAGTCTTCACGCAGCCAGGGCACTAATTCAGCCAGACGGTTGGGGCCGGAAAGGCGCTGCCCGATGCCCGCCACCGCACGACATGTAAAATCAAAATCAGCGTAACGGCGCAACCAGTCGTGCTCAACCAGCACCGGCATCATCGTCGCTAGACGTTGTGGCGCGGGCCACGCGCTGAGTAATCGATAGCAGCGATCAATCAGCTGATGTTGATCAGCCCCCTCCTGCTGGCGAGAAATAAAATGATCCCACACAACATCCAGCGCAATGCCCGCATAGCGTCTTTGAGCCTGAGGAGCGCGCTGCTTGGCCATCATAACGCTAGGGTGCTGGTCTACCCAGGCATCAACTCGCCGATGGTGGCGAATGCCACAGGCAACGCTTGGCGACCAAGCAGAAAGGTCGCTGCCTTTCACGCCATCGGCAATCAAATTACCGTAAAGAAAGCCGTCGTCCCCCGGCTGAGCCAGCCATGCGTGGGCAAGAAAGTTCATCGCTTTTGCGCCACGCTAATGCGCCGATAACTCACGAGCGATCTGTCGTCTGAGCGCGATGAATGTCCAGTAAGTAGGGCTCTTTGGCAGGCGGCATTTGTAGGTAAAATCCTTGCTCCTCAATCGCAGCCATCACATCGGCAGCCTTCACACGGGCAAGCGGCTTATCAGCGGTCAGCATCATCGTTAGCACAGGAACCGGCTTACCAAAGGTCTCCATCAGCGCCTCAGGCACTGTCTCCATTCCTTTACGCTTATCCACGTAGAGGTACATTTCGTCTTTGCGCGAGCTTTTAAAAATCTCGCATAGCAGTTTTTCGCTCATAAAGATGACTCCTCAAGCGCCTGATGAATAGCTTGCGTTAAGCAGGTATCGCGCCAACCACTCAGTTCTTGTAATGGCTGGTGTGCAAGCCGCTGCATGACCAGCGCCTCAATATCCCGGCGACGCAGCAACATTTCCGGAGCAATATTAAGAGCCGCTGCTTTTTCGGCAACCACTCCCTTAATCGCCTTGAAACGGCGCTTAAATGCAGGCTGCATGGGGTCTGGCCAACGCGCAGGTAAGTCGCTTTCTGGACAGTGCTGGGCCTGCTTCACTAGCGCCAGTAGAGCATCGCCCTCTTTTTTGACCAGCGGCGGCTTGATGCCCTCAACCTCGGCTAGCTCATAGCGGTTTTTGGGCATTTTTTCTGCCACAACGAACAGCAGCTTATCGCTCACCAGCCAATTACGCGGTAAATCTCGACGGCGGGTTTCGCCCTCGCGCCAAATCGTCATTAGCCGGTAGGCCTCAAGCTGGCGAGGCGTCAATCGCCAAAGCTGGCGCTGGCGGGTATACCACTGGCCGTCGTTTTCAACGCTGCGTCCTGCCTGTTCGATCAAGCTGGCGCACTCGCTGTCCAACCACTCACGCCGCCCTAAGGCGTCGAGTTTTTCCGCTTGAAGCTGCCACACTTTAAGCAAGTAAATTACGTCTAGCGCGGCGTACTCACATTGAGAAGACGTTAACGGACGCTCCAGCCAATTAGAGCGTGTCTCCTCTTTGGGAAGCGTTTCGCCTACCCAGTGCTCTACAAGTTTTTGGTAACCCATGCCAGGATTTTCGCCTAAGAAGGCTTGCGCCACCTGGGTATCCACCAGCGGCGTAGGCAACACGCCCGCCCAGCGTTGGAAGACTTCTAAATCTTCACTGCAGGCATGCAGCAGCTTCACCGCGCTATTTTGCAATAGCGCTTTAAAAGCGTTGGTGCAGGGTGTTGATAACGGGTCGACTAAATATGCCACTTCATGACTGGCAAACTGAATCAGCGCCGGTATGGGGAAAAACGTATTCTCGCGGAAAAACTCGGTGTCTAAGGCAATAACGCTGGCACCGGAAACCTGTTCACAGGCGGCGTCTAACGCCTCGGCGCTATCAATCCATTGATATAAAGCAGAAGTTGAAGAGGACAAAGCAATCTTCCGAGTTGGCACAACCGCATCAGCGCTTGCGTTTATTATCAGCATTAATCGCTAGCAAAGGGCTGGCGACCATTAAAAGCGCGGCTTAATGTACCGCCATCCACATACTCCAACTCACCGCCCATCGGCACGCCATAGGCGAGACGAGAAAAGGATACACCGTAATGCGCAAGCTGAGAGGCAATGTAATGCGCTGTCGCCTCACCCTCTACCGTAGGGTTAGTAGCAAGAACGACTTCACGAATATTGCCTTCAGCTACACGGCTTTCGAGCAACTCCAGCCCGATAGCTTCCGGGCCAATACCATCTAGCGGTGAAAGGTGACCATGCAGTACAAAATAGCGCCCTTGAAAACCGCCAGCCTCTTCAATCGCTAGCTGGTCTGCGGGCGATTCAACCACGCACAACAGTGCATCATCACGGCGAGAGCTCTCGCACAGCGCGCAAATATCGGCTTCGGTGAGCGTACGGCAGCGCTGGCAGTAGCCTACTTCCTCTATCGCCTGCTGAATCACTGCGGCTAATCGCTGGCCACCTGGGCGTTCACGCTCTAGTAAATGCATCGCCATGCGCTGAGCCGTTTTTGGCCCAACGCCTGGCAACACGCGAAACGCGTCCATCAATTGCTCAACAAGCGGAGAAAAGCGCATGGTTTAGAACGGCATCTTAAAGCCGGGCGGTAGGTTTAAACCGGCTGTTGCTTCTTCCATTTTCGCTTTGGAGTTCGCTTCTACTTTGCGTACAGCATCGTTGACCGCTGCCGCCAGCAAATCTTCAAGCAGCTCTTTATCTTCTTCCAGCACGCTGGGGTCGATCGTGACATCGCTGACATCATGGCGGCCATTCATGGTAATTTTTACCATGCCCGCACCCGCTTCGCCGTGCACTTCAGCTTTGGCCACTTCTTCTTGAACGCGCTGCATTTTTTCCTGCATTTCTTGGGCTTGCTTCATGATGTTGCCCATTCCGCCTTTAAACATGCGGTCTTCTCCTAAATCATTAATAAGCGAGTTGGTAGCCGTCGGCCGTTAGGAACGTGGCTCTGGCGCTGGTTTTACGGTTGACTCAATTAGCGTAGCCCCAAACGCCTGCTGCAACTTCTGAATATTGGGGTCGTGATGCAACAGATCAACAGCCTGCGCATGGCGTTCTTGCTGTAAACGCTCTTCCTGTTGCTGGGGTGTTTCCAGCGTGGCGTCAAGTTCAGCCACACTGAACTGAACCCTTCTTGGTATGCCGATCTCTTTCAGCGCTCGCTCAATGCGCACGTTATGAACCTCGGCCTTCATGGCGGACTGGCTGGGGTCAAGCCGCAGCACCACAGTGCCACCATCATCGCTTTCTAACTGGCAATGTGCCGCTAAGTTACGCGTCAGCCCGCCTAAACCTAAGGCGTCAAAACAAGCCAGCCACGCGGCGTGGTTTAAGAGATCTCCCGAGGCCAGCGATTCAGCCGAAAGCGAGGAAGGCGCCACATTAAAGGATGGAGTGGGCTCTGGCTCTGGCTCTGGCTCTGGCTCTGGCTCTGGCTCTGGCTCTGGCTCTGGCTCTGGCTCTGGCTCTGGCTCTGGCTCTGGCGAGAGCGTAGCGGCGCTTTCTACCTCTTCAAGCGACCAGGGCGGCGGCGCATCATATTGCGGCTCTAATGCCTCGGGCGCCTCACTTGGTGGAGCTACCTGCACCGCAGGCTCAGGCGGCTCAGCCTCGGCAGCGGCGGGTGCAGGCTCAGGCTTTTTTGCGGCTGGCTCCGCTAACACAGGGGCGCTTGGCGGTGCTGTGGGAGCTGGCGTTGCATCTGCTGACGGCGCAGGCTCAGGGCGTAGCGGCAGCGGCGTCGCAGGTGGCTTGGGAACGCCCTGAGGGCGGAAAGCCAGCATCCGTAACAGCGTCATCTCCAGAGCACTACGCAAGTCTGGGGCGTGTACCATATCGCCACGCCCCTGGATACCAATCTGGTAGTAGAGCTGGATATCTTCAGCGGTAAAACGGCTGGCCAGCTGCTGAATTTGCGCTCGGTCACCGTGGCTATTATCCACTGCATCCGGCACCATTTGCGCCACGGCCAAGCGGTGGAGTATGGCAGTTAACTCATCTAGCACGGCGGCAAAATCAGGCCCCTGCTCGGCTAGCTGGGCCACTTCTGCCAGCAACTTCTGAACATCTACCGCTGCTAGCGCTTCAACCAAGGCCAGCACATGGCGATGATCCAACGTGCCCAGCATTGCCGCTACATCAGCATGGCGCACAGCCCCTTGGCCAAAGGCTATGGCTTGATCAGTCAGGCTCATTGCATCGCGCATGGAGCCTTCAGCAGCCTTGCCTAACAGCCACAACGCGCTTTCATCATACTCAACCCCCTCTTCGCCCAGCACATAAGTTAAGTGCTCGACTACCCGCTCAGGCGGCATATGCTTGAGCGTAAACTGCAAACAGCGGGATAGTACCGTGGCGGGGAGCTTCTGCGGATCGGTGGTCGCTAACAGAAATTTTACATGGGGTGGCGGCTCTTCCAGCGTTTTAAGCAGCGCATTAAAGCTGCTGGTGGAGAGCATGTGCACCTCATCAATAAGGTATACCTTGTAGCGCCCTTGGGTAGGCGCGTACTGAACGTTATCGAGCAGTTCGCGGGTATCTTCTACTTTGGTTCGCGAAGCAGCGTCGACTTCGATCAGGTCGACAAAACGGCCTTCATCGATGGCTTGGCAACTATCGCACTGACCGCAGGGTGTCGAGGTAATTCCCTCATCCCCGCGCCCATTAGCGGTACAGTTAAGGCATTTCGCCAAAATGCGCGCCAGCGTGGTTTTGCCGACGCCACGCGTGCCAGTAAACAGGTAAGCGTGGTGTAAGCGGCCCTGATCAAGGGCATTGACCAAGGCGCGTTGAACATGGGCCTGGCCCACGAGCTCGTGGAATGTACGTGGCCGCCATTTG
Source organism: Halomonas sp. KX33721 (assembly GCF_001596805.1). Classification (NCBI taxonomy): domain Bacteria; kingdom Pseudomonadati; phylum Pseudomonadota; class Gammaproteobacteria; order Oceanospirillales; family Halomonadaceae; genus Halomonas; species Halomonas sp. KX33721. Next base: position 23,979 of record NZ_LVIA01000040.1, read on the forward strand.
CGGGCCAGAACCTGATAGCTCATTGAGCAAAACTTCCTTAGGCGGGCTGACTGTCGATGCTAAACAACCTATCGTAAACCGTAGATGCTAATTGTTGGTGCTTCATAGAGCACCATTCTAGCGGCTGCACCGCAGCCCGCCAACCGCCCGGCAGATGCCGAGCGGCATGAGGCGTTACGCTTAGGCGTTATCGCCACCTTCAGCGGCACCAGCACGTTGGGCGGCTTCTTTTACCAACTTTTCAAGCTCACCGTTTTGATGCATTTCAATGACAATATCGCAGCCGCCTACCAGCTCGCCTTCTACCCATAGCTGGGGAAAGGTCGGCCAGTTGGCAATTTTCGGCAGCTCAGCACGGATATCCGGGTTATCCAATACGTTGACGAAGGCAAAACGTTCGCCGCAGCTCATCAGCGCCTGCACTGTCTGTGCAGAGAAGCCGCACTGGGGCAGTTGGGGGGTGCCTTTCATGTAGATCAAAATCGGGTTTTCGCTGATTTGACGCTGAATATTTTCGGCAGTGGTGCTCATAATGTGCTCCTAAATAAGTGATGTGATCCAAGCCAGTTTACGCAATTCGTCAACTGGCTTTAACCCCACGACCTAGTAATGCCATGGATTGGTGATTACACCAATACCCGAGCAAACTACTCGGCCTTAACGCGTGGCAGCCATTCTACGCATGCCGCCCGCGTTGCGCATCCCCTGCCGCATCGCTAGGATGGTGTTTTTGCGCGGAGAGAAGTCCATGGCGACACGCCATTTCCTTACCCTATTGGATTTGACCCCAGATGAGCTGGCGTATTTGATCCAGCGTGCCATTAAGATCAAGACGGATCTTAAAGCTAATGGCCCAGTGTACACACCGCTACCAAACCGCACGCTGGCGATGATTTTTGAAAAATCGTCCACCCGAACCCGCGTCTCTTTTGAAACAGGCATGGCGCAATTTGGTGGCCATGCGCTCTTCCTCTCTCCTCGTGATACCCAGCTTGGCCGCGGTGAGCCAATCGAAGACACCGCTCGCGTGCTCTCTGAGATGGTGGATGCAGTCATGATTCGCACCTTCTCCCACCAAGGCCTGGAAACCTATGCCAGCGCCAGCAGCGTGCCGGTGATTAATGCCCTAAGCGACGACTACCACCCCTGCCAACTGCTGGCAGATGTGATGACCTGGACAGAGCTGCGCGGCAGCGTCAAAGGTCGCACCGCGGTGTGGATTGGCGATGGCAATAATATGTGCCACTCCTGGATCAACGCCGCCCGCCAGTTCGGCTTTCATCTGCGGGTCTGCTGCCCGGAAGGCTATGAACCACGCGAAGATATCATGGCCGCTGCGGGTGACTGCGTCACCCTGCTCCACGACCCACAAGAAGCGGCTAAAGGTGCTGACTTAATCACTACTGACGTATGGGCTTCCATGGGCCAGGAAGAGGAGCAGGCAAAACGAGAAGCCGACTTTGCAGGCTTCCAGGTAACTGAAGCCCTGCTCGACTCCGCCCAATCTGACGTGCTGTTTTTACACTGCTTGCCTGCTCATCGAGGCGAAGAGATCAGCCTCACGCTGCTGGACGACCCAAGGGCAGTAGTATGGCAGGAAGCCGGCAACCGCCTACACGCTCAAAAAGCATTGATCGAGTTTTTGTTACTAGGCAAAGTCGACGCATAACCTCTATCGCCTAACCTCTATCCCGCCCTGTATGCTTTGCAGGGCGGGCTTGTGCACAACGCCCTCGAAAGCAAACGCCACCACACCGGGTACAAAACAAGATCGAGTAGGAGGGGGAGTCGCCTCCCCCGTCCTCTCACACCACCGGGCAAACGGATCCGTACCACGGCGGTTCCTGTCCCCCATTATCGGGCTGAGCTTCGTTCCGCTGAATTCGCTCGCCTGTGTGCTCTGAGCGCTTCGACAGTCTTTGGGCTTCCGGCCCGCCATACAGTTATCGAGAGCCCTCCGGGGAGGCTTCTGCTCGTACACATCAGAGAGTGGTCAACTATCCACTCGTGACAGGTTCAGCCCTTCAGCTCTTGGTTAGACGTAGCCTAATATGGCCTCTGCT